>JANNEJ010000100.1:0-7179 GCA_031378585.1 Acidobacteriota bacterium
CGGCAGTTGGAGCGCGGACGGCACGATCCTGTTTGCACGCCTGACGACCGCCCCCCTGCGACGCGTTGCGGCCGCCGGGGGCGAACCGGTGGCGGTGACGCAGCTCGATCCGCCACGCCAGGTGGGCCATCGCCACCCGCAGTTCCTCCCCGACGGCCGGCATTTTCTGTTCTACGCAGCCGGCACCGCCGAGGCGGCAGGGGTCTACCTGGGGTCGCTCGATGGCGGCGTACCCACGCGGCTGACGGCCGCAGACTCGGGCGGCGAATTCGTCCCGCCGGACCATGTGGTCTTCGTGCGACAGGGGACACTCGTGGCGCGCCGGCTGGACCTCGCCCGCGCGGCGTTGACCGGCGAGTCCGTGACGCTGGCCGATCGCGTGGACGTGGGCGGTGATGCCCGCGGAGGCTTCGCCGTGTCGGGGGCGGGTCCGGTGGCCTATCGCGCCGGCGGCAGCGCGTCACGACAGCTCACGTGGTTCGACCGGACGGGCAAAGCCGTGGGCGAGGCCGGCGCGCCCGACGCGAATGACCTGCGATATCCCGAGTTGTCGCCAGACGGCCGGCGGGTGGCGATGGCGCGCACGGTGCAGGGCAATCAGGACATCTGGCTGCTGGATCTCGTTCGCGGCGGGACGACGCGCCTGACGTTCGACGCAGCCGCAGACGCCAGTCCCATGTGGTCGCCGGATGGGATGCGGATCGCCTTCGCGTCGAACCGCACCGGCGTCTACGATCTGTACGTGAAGCCGTCGAACGGGTCGGGCGCCGAGGCACGACTGGTAGAGTCGCCCAACACCAAGCTGACGCAGGATTGGTCGGCTGACGGCCGGTGGTCGCTGTACTTCGAACAAAACCCGTCCACCGGTGCGATCTGTGGGCACGCGACATAACCAGTCTCGACCACACATCGCGCGTCGTCGCGAACACGCCCGCGGAAGAGGTGATGGCAGCATTGTCTCCCGACGGGCGCTGGGTGGCGTATCAAACGAACGAGTCGGGCCGTTTCGAGGTCGTGGTGCAGCCGTTTCCCGATGCGGGCGGCAACTGGCAGGCGTCGACTGCGGGCGGCGCGGCGCCGCGCTGGCGCGCCGACGGCAAAGAACTCTACTTCCTGGCGCCCGACGCGACGATGATGGCCGTGCCGGTCACCGCCGCGGCCCGTCGTTTACAGCCGGTACGCCGGTGGCGCTGTTTCAGACGCGCATCGTCGACGGCGGTACCGTGACGACGAACCGGCCGCAGTACGCGGTCGCGCGCGACGGCCGGTTCCTGATCAACGAGCCGGTGGCGGACGCCACCGCCGCGCCGATTACGCTGATCCTGAATTGGAACCCCGACGCGAAGAAGTAGCGTCGCGATTCTCGCGCCCACGCCAAACAAAATGGTCGCGGGCCTCACTTTTCGCTTGACGCGTTTCTGGAGGCACCCGCGTCGCAATTGGTGACCGCGCGCAGGCGGCCGGTGTCAGGCGCGACAGTCGCGCAGAACGCGCGAACGCGGGCTGCTCGACGCGCGATGGTGGATCGCGTCGCGATCGCCGCGCTGGCGTCAGTCTCCGACGGCAAAATCTGCCACGCTACGACGGGACATGATCTCCGCATCCCCCGTCGAATCCCACGTCAATCACGCCTCGCCACACGCGGTCGTGCTTGCGCGTCGAGCGGACACCGACGACCTCGGCGAGACGATTGCAGCGCTGGCCGCACGCCTGCACGCCGCCACCTACGAACTGTTGGTGCTGTTGCGCGAGTTCGACGAACGGTCTGGCTGGAACAACGGCTTCCTGTCGTGCGCGCATTGGCTGCACTGGCGAACTGGCATAGACCTCGGCGCGTCGCGCGAGAAGGTGCGCGTGGCCAAGGCGTTACCGGTGCTTCCGCGCATCAGTGCAGCCATGCAGCACGGGCAGGTCTCCTACGCCAAGGTGCGCGCGCTCACGCGCGTGGCCACGCCAGAGAACGAGCGGTCGCTGCTGGACCTGGCGCTGGCCGGCAACTGCGCGCACGTCGAACGCTTCGTGCGGGCATGGCGACGCGTGGACCGGGCGCAGGCAGCGCACGAGACTGAGACGAAGCATCTGCATCGACAGCTCTCCACCTGGGTGGACGACGACGGCATGGTCGTGATTCGCGGGCGACTCACCCCCGAGGTCGGCGCCGTCGTGCAGCGCGCGCTCGAGGCCGCGGCCGACCGGCTGTTTCGTGACACCGCCTCCGCATCGCGAGGGGACGCGATGACGGAGGAGCTCACGCCCGCTCAGCGTCGGGCCGACGCCCTTGCGCTCCTCGCCGAGTCTGCCATGGCGGCACACTTCGATGGCGGCACCGCGGGTGACCGCTACCAGGTGGTGCTGCACGCGAGCGCCGACGACGCGGCCGACACGCGAATCGACTCAGCGATCCGAAGTGCGAGCCCCGCCACATTAGACGGCGTCATCGAGGTGGACCACGGCGCGCTGTACGTTTCGACCGAAACGTCTCAGCGATTGTCGTGCGACGCGTCGCTGGTGCAGATGCGGCACGATGCCGACGGCGCCGTGCTCGACGTGGGCCGCAAGACGCGCACGATTCTGCCGTCCACCCGCCGCGCGCTCGCCGCTCGCGATACCGGTTGCCGCTTTCCGGGCTGCACGTCCCGCAGGTCCGATGCGCATCACATAAAGCACTGGGCCGACGGCGGCGCCACGCGCCTCGACAACCTCGTGCTCCTATGTCGGCGTCATCATCGCGCCGTCCACGAAGGCGGATTCGCCGTCATTCGTGGCCTCGACGGTGTCCTGACCTTCCTGCGGCCTGATGGCAAGCGACTTCACGTCGTCCCTCCGGCCCCGCCCGACCTACCCGGACTGCACGACACGACGCCACGCGTCACCGGAACACTGCCGACCTGGGACGGCACCCGCTTCGACCTGCCAGGGGCCATCGATGTGCTCTACCGCGGCCCGGTGGTTCCGGAGCACGAGATCGGAAGAAGGACGAAGACGCCCGGCAGCTTCCAACAGCACAGGCGCGGCCAAGGGGGCCGCTTCGGCCGTCGGGCCCGTATAATCACGCTCATCTTGACCATCACCCCCGGCTCGCGTCTTGGCGTCTACCAGATCACCGCGCTGCTTGGCGAAGGCGGCATGGGCCAGGTGTTTCGCGCGCGCGACACGAAGCTCGATCGCGACGTGGCCATCAAGGTGCTGCCCGAGACGTTCGCGCATGACGCGGAACGTATGGCGCGCTTCACGCGCGAGGCCAAGACGCTCGCCTCGCTGAATCATCCCAACATCGCCGCCATCTACGGGCTGGAAGAGAGTGGCCCTTCGACCCTTTCGGCAGGCTCAGGGCAGGCAGGCTCAGGGCAGGCGGGGATGCACGCCCTGGTGATGGAACTGGTCGAGGGCGAGGACCTGTCGCAGCGCATCGCCCGCCTTCGCGCCCCTGGCGCTTCGGCGCGGCAGGCGGGAATGCCTCTCGATGAAGCGTTGCCGATCGCGAAGCAGATCGCCGAGGCGCTCGAAGCGGCGCACGAGCAGGGGATAGTCCATCGCGATCTAAAACCCGCGAACATCAAGGTGCGGAGCGACGGCACGGTGAAGGTGCTCGACTTCGGCCTCGCGAAGGCGCTCGACCCGGCCGCCGCCTCTAGCGCAGCGGCGGAGGCGGACAACTTGCCAACCATCACCTCGCCAGCGCAGATGACAGGCGTAGGCGTGATTCTCGGCACCGCGGCCTACATGGCGCCCGAGCAGGCGCGCGGCACAGTCGTCGACAAGCGCGCCGACGTGTGGGCGTTTGGCGTGGTGCTCTTCGAGATGCTGACGGGGCAGCGCCTGTTTGCGGGCGCGACCGTGTCAGACACGCTCGCGGCGGTACTGACGACGGAGCCGGACTGGACGATGCTGCCTGCTGGCACGCCTGCGCCGATCCGTCGGCTGCTGCGCCGCTGTCTGGAGAAGGACCGCAAGCGGCGGCTCGATTCAGCCGCGGGTGCACGGCTGGAAATCGACGACGCGTTGACCACACCGTCAGCGGTCGAGGGGACCGCCACGTCAACCACGACATCGGCTTCACGCGGGCGGTTGGCGTGGATCGTCGCGGCGGCCGCGGTCGTCGCAGCCGCGGGGTTGGCCATTCCTGCGGCGCGTCATCTGCGCGAAGTGGTGCCGGACCCGCTTCCGATTCGCTTCGAGATTCAACCGCCGCCCACCGATGATCCCTTGTCGTTCGCGGTGTCGCCAGATGGACGGCAACTGGCCTTCGTGGCAACCAGCGACGGCAAGGCCTCGCGGCTCTGGATTCGGTCGCTCGACCAGACGCAGGCACAGCCGTTGACGGGCACCGACGGCGCGAGCTATCCGTTCTGGTCGCCCGATAGCCGCACGGTCGGTTTCTTCGCGGGTGGCCGGCTGAAGCGGATCGACTCCTCGGGTGGAGCTGCGCTCGATCTGGCGACTGCGCCAATTGGACGGGGCGGTACCTGGAACCGAGAAGGCATCATCCTCTTCACCTCGGACCCAAGGAGCGGGCTTACGCGCGTAGCGGCCACCGGCGGGCCGACGTCGCCGGTGGCCCGGGAGGGGTTCGGGCAACCGGCGCATGGCCCACGCTTTCCGCAGTTCCTTCCCGACGGCCGACGGTTCCTCTGCTACCTGCAATTTCCGCCGCCAGAACTCAGAGGTGTGTATCTGGGGTCGCTCGACGGCGGGGACATGGTCCGCGTGCTCGTCGCAGACACCATGGTCACCTACGCACCGCCGGGCTATCTGCTGGAGGCTCGACAAGGGCAGCTGGTGGCGTGGTCGTTCAATGCCGCACAAGGTGTGGTCAGTGGAGACCCGGTGCCGATCGCCAGTGACGTGGGTAGCAACGACACGGTGGGGCGGGGCGCATTCTCGGCGTCGGAGACTGGCGTGCTCGTGCATCGTGCGGCAACAAGTGCCCAGCGACGGCAGCTGACCTGGGTTGATCGCGCCGGCCGGGTGTTGAGCACGGTGGGCTCGGCGGATGACACGACCGCGCCAGCGGGTCCCGAACTTGCACCTGATGGCCGGCGGGTCGTCTGGTACCGCCAAGTACAGGGGAACTCCGATGCGTGGCTGATGGATGTCAGTCGCGGAGTCGAGAGCAGGTTCACCTGCGGGTCGAGCTCAGATGTCGCGCCCTTGTGGTCACCAGACGGCAGCCGCGTGGTGTTCGCGTCCAGTCGCAGCGGCAACTTCGACCTCGTCGAACATCCGGCGGGCGGGGCGGGTGACGAGCGGACGCTCCTGTCGACCCGTGACGCCAAGTACCCGCTCTCGTGGTCAGCGGACGGCCGCCTTCTTTTGTACCGCAACGCGAATGCGAAAACCGAGCGACAGGACCTCTGGGTCCTACCGCTGACGGGTGACAAGTTGCCGTTTCCTGTCGTGCAGACGAACTTCGACGAAACCGAGGGGCAGTTCTCGCCCGACGGTCGCTGGCTGGCGTATGTGTCGAACGAATCCAGGCGGTTCGAGGTCATGGTTCGCCCGTTTCCGGGGTCGGGAGAGACGGTGCAGGTGTCGGCCGCAGGCGGCAGCCAGGTGCGTTGGCGCCCGGACGGCACGGAGCTGTTCTACATCGCGCCAGACGCACGATTGATGGCCGTCTCAATCGCGGCCAGGACGGGCAGTCAGGCACTGGTCGTCGGAGCACCCGTACCGCTGTTCTCGACGCGTCTGGCCACTGGGGCCAACGTGACCGGCGCGAAACCACAGTATGCCGTGGCGCCCGACGGCCGCTTTCTTCTCAACGCGCGCGTCGACGAGGGCACGTCGCCGCCATTCGGCGTCGTCATCAACTGGACGGACGCGCTGAAGGGCCTGTAAGCAGGGGGCGCTGCGCCGCGCTGACTCGGGAGCGCGCCGCGACTTCGCCGCGGTCAGGCGCCACGACACCGTGAGGATGTCGCGAAGGGCGTCTCGAATCGTGAACGCCGCCGGTGCTCGGCCCGGTGTCGGCAGGTCGCCGCGAGTGCGCCGAATCGGCCCGGCGCGCGTCATGACGCCACCTGCAGCGCAGGATAGCTGAAGAACAGCAGGTGGACGAGGTTCAGCCCCGTGTGCGCAAGAATCGACATGGCGATAGAGTCGCTGGCCGCGTAGATCCAGCCGTAGCCCACGCCCGCCAGGGTTGCGAGCGCCACGTAGGTCCACCCGCCGGCAAGATGCGCGAGCCCGAACAGCACGCCAGACACGCCGATTGCGATCCACCGCGCGCGCATGGTGCCGCCGAGCCAGTCCTGTAGACCGCCCTGCACGAGATGTCTGAACACGGCCTCTTCAGGCAGCGCGGTGAGGAAGACCATGCTCCCCAGCCACATCGGCCACCAGGCCGGCAGCTTCGGATCCCACCGGGCGTAGCCGGCAAAAACGGTAGCGGCGATGACGACCGTTGTGACGAGCGCGAAACGCCACAGGAACACGGTCGCCGGCAGACGCGACGCGCGTGCCGTGCGGGCGGGCGCCACCAGCCCCAGCAGCAGGAGCCCCAGTACGCCCTTGTCGAAGTTCAGGTACTTCGTGTACGGCATCGAGTCCGCGCTGAGAACGACCGTGTCGAGCACGCGCGGATTGGCAAACCCCGGGAAGAGATGCGCGAGCAGGCCCGCGCTCATCGCGAGCATCACGGCCAGCGCGAAGCCGCGCAGGGCGCCGTCGGGCGCGTGGTTCCCAAGGCGGCACGCCGTGACGACGGCGAACAGCACGGCGAGGCCACGAGTGTCGACCAGGCCGGCGCCCTGGGCCAGCATCAGCGCCACGGCAAACGGCACGACCCACCACTCGCGGGCCCGCGGCGATGCCGTCACGCGCGGCGCCCACAGGGCCACCATGGCGACGGCGAGCGCGGCAAATGTCGCGACGACCAGACCAGGCAGAGGCGTTGTCGTTGTCAGCACCTCGTGGGGCAGTCGTGACTGCCGCTCACTGGCCGCCCGTGCGCGCAGGCGCCTTCTTCGCCGTGGACGTCGTGGCGGGCGTGGGCATCCCCGACGGCGGACCCACGATTGCCTGGTTCACGAGCGTGCGGACCCGGCCGGTCAGGTTCACGGTCCCAGCCGGCAGCAACTGCGTCATGAACACGACCACGAGCTTCTCGGCCGGATCGGCCCAGTAGGTCGTGTGGTATGCACCGCTCCACGAAAACTCGCCGGCGGCGCCGTAGCGCGG
>JANNEJ010000055.1:0-2700 GCA_031378585.1 Acidobacteriota bacterium
GTCACGACGATGACCGCGTCGCGGCCGTTGATCTTCGCGTAGGTCACGCCCTTGCCGTGATTCGACCGCATCGAGTATTCATGACGTGGCGTCAACGGTTCCTGGAAGGCCCAGAGGGTCTTGCCGGTGGCCGGGTCGAGCGACACCACCGTGCGGCGCGGGCCCGACACGGTGATGAGCATGCCGTTCACGTAGATGGGCAGGCCGCGCGCGTTGACCTCGCCTAGTTCTATGCCGGGAGGCAGGTCGGCGCCCTTCCATTCCCAGGCCAGCTTCAGCGAGTTGAAGTTGGCCGCGTTGATCTGGTCAAGCGGCGAGTAGCGGGTGGACGTGTCGCCACCGGTGATGCTGGTCCAATCGGTCTTCTGCTGCGCGCCGCCGGTGAGTCCAGCCACAATCAGCGCAACGACCACAGTTGCCGCGCCGAGCAGCGCGTGCGGGATCAAGTTCCGAACCTTTGACGTCATAGGCACCTATACTCCCTTCGAATCAGTGGGAGAAACCGCGTGAATAGCCGGCTCAGAATGCTGCGCGGCGGGCAATTTGTCAAACACGTTGTACGCAAGTCAGGCCAGGCGTCCCCTTTTGGGAACGCCCGGCCCACGGAATGCTCCGCCCGCAGGCGGCTGGAACGCTGCAGCTAGGGCAACGCCATCGCCGAGTAGCCACCGCTCACGGGGATGATGACGTACTGCTTGCCCTGGTGCAGGTAGGTCATCAGGCCGTAGCCGCCGACGCGCGGCGTCTCCACCGCCCCGACACGCTTGCCGGTCTTCTTGTCGATGCCGAAGAGCTGCGGCTTGTTGTCGGCCGTCTGACCGGTGGCCAGCAGCAGCGTCGAGGTCGCGGCCATCGCGGCCTGACCGCGCCGGCCGACGTTCGGGTCAAACGTGACGCCTTTCATCAGCGGCTGGTCGCGGAACGCCTCCTGGTCCCTGGTCGGCGTGTCGCCGTGGGGAATCATCCAGAGATGTTCGCCGGTGTTCATGTCGATGGCCACAATCCGTCCCACCGGGCCCTTGAAGAGCGACGGGAAGCCGCGCAGCGGGTCGTTCTCCATTGGCGGAGCCGGCGGCTTGCCGCCGCGCAGCGGCACCCAGGCGGCCAGCGTCTTGCCGGTCATCTTGTCGTTGTCACGCTCACTGGCCGGCTGCAGCAGCGTCGGTGAGCAGCCGTCGTAGGAGGTCACGAAGATGATGCCTGCGACCGGGTCGGCCGCCGGCGGTCCGGTGATGTTGGCGCCGCCGTTGCCGCCGGGGCAGATGTTGGCTGGTCCCTTGCCTTCGGCGTTCCCGCGGTGCCGCGGCGGCTCGAACAGGTCGGCCAGCAGGTCGAGCTTCTGCACGCGCTCGAGGGCCAGCTTCTTGACCTCGGGGGTGTAGTCGATGACGTCCGATTCCTTGCGGCCCTGGAAGTCGTACGGCTTTGGCTTGGTGACGTAGGGCTGCACCTTCGAGAGCTTCTCGGTGGGCACCTTCGACTGCGGCGCCGGGCGCATCTCGATTGGCCAGATCGGCTCGCCGGTGAGGCGGTTGTAGGAGTAGACCCACGATTGCTTGGTGATCTGGAACACCCCAGGCACGCGCCGTCCACCGACGTTGACGTCGAGCAGGATCGGCGCCGTGGGCAGGTCGTAGTTCCAGATGTCGTGCTTGATGAGCTGCTGGTGCCACACCCGTTTGCCGGTCTTCACGTCGAGGGCGATGAGGCTGGTGCTGAACAGGTTGTCGCCCGGCCGGAAGCCGCCGAAGTAGTCGATGGTCGCCCCGTTGGTCGGGATGTAGACCAGACCGCGGGCCGGGTCAGCCGACATGGGCGCCCACGACGACACGTCGCCGGTCCAGCGCCACGCGTCGTTCTCCCAGGTGTCGTGACCGAACTCGCCCGGCCGCGGAATCACGTGGAACTTCCACAGGAACTTGCCGGTCTTGACGTCGTAGCCGAGGATGTCGCCGGGCACGTTCTCGACGCGCGTCTGGTTGTAGCCCTGCTCGGCCGAGTTGCCGATGACCAGCACGTCGTTCACGATGATGGGCGGCGACGAGGTGGTGATATACCCCAGTTCGAGCGGCAGGCCCTTGGTGGCGTCGTACTTCTGCTCGGTCTGCTTCCAGGGCTGCCAGTCGGCAATCAGGTCCTTGAGCATGTCGACCGAACCCGACTTGCCGAAGCCGGCCACTGGCACGGCCTCGCCCCAGCCTTCAATCGGCTTGCCGGTCACGGCATCGAGCGCGTGCACGAAGAAGCCGGGGGTCGTGACGATCACGACGCTCTTGCCGTTGGTCTTGGTGAACGCCACGCCCTTGCCGTGGTTCGACCGCATCGAGTAGTCGTGACGCGGGGTGGTGGGTTCCTGGAACGTCCACAGCGTCTTGCCGGTGGCCGGGTCCATCGACACCACGGTGCGGCGCGGGCCCGACACGGTGATGAGCATGCCGTCCACGTAAATCGGCAGGCCGCGCGCGTTGATCTCGCCAATCTCGACGCCGGGCGCCACGTCGGTGCCCTTCCATTCCCAGGCGAGCTTCAAGTTGTTGAAGTTGGCGGCGTTGATCTGGTCGAGCGGCGAATAGCGCGTGGACGTGTCGCCGCCGGTGATGGAGGTCCAATCACCCTTCTGCTGCGCACCACCGGGTAAGCTGGCCACCACGAGCGTGACCATCACGATCGCCGTACCGATCAGTGCGTGGGACACCCAGC
>JANNEJ010000459.1:0-2240 GCA_031378585.1 Acidobacteriota bacterium
CCTCGCGGTCGGCAGCCCGGCGGGTCGCCAGGTTTCGGTCGACGAGGCGGGGCGGCTGCTCCTGAACGACGTCGCGCTGCCCGGCATCGACCGTGGCCTTGCCCTCAACGACCCAGGGCTCGACCCGGTGGACCGGACCAACCGCGGCGCGCACTTCTCCACCGAGTCCGGCGCGCCGCGGGAGCTCTACGAGCGCGGCGGCGTCGTCGTGAAGTTCCGCGACGCTCAGGCCTCGCACGCGGGCGCGGTCCGCGCGGTCGGCGGCCGCGAAGTGAAGCGCCCGGCGTGGGCGGATTTCGAGATCATGACCATCCCTGCCGATGCCGACCCGGAAGCGGTCGCCCGCGAGCTCTCGGCACGCGCCGATGTCGAGTACGCGCAGGCGCGGTATCGCAACCACGCGATGTTCAAGCCCAACGATCAGTTCTACTCGTTCCAATGGAACCTCCCCGCCATCGACATGGAGCGCGCATGGGACATCAACCCCGGCGCGACCAGCAGCGTGACAGTGGCCGTGCTCGACAGCGGCGTGGCCTTCAGGAATGCGGTCATGCGCTACCGCGCCACGGCCTTCCGCCTCGAGCCGAACGGGCCGATCTACCCGGCGCTCGGCGTCATTGACGTGCCCTTTGCGGCCGCACTTGACCTGGGCGAGCAGTCGCGCTTCGTCTCACCACGCGACTTCATCTGGAACGACGATCTGCCGCTCGACCTCGACGGGCACGGCACCCACGTGGCGGGCACCATCGGCCAGGCCACCAACAACGGCATCGGAGTGGCCGGCATGGCGTTCAACGTGCGCCTCATGCCCGTGAAGGTCATCGCCGAGACGTGGGACGACATCTTCGACAGCCCCAACGGCGGCACCGACGACACGGTCGCCCAAGGCATCCGCTATGCGGCCGATAACGGCGCGCACGTCATCAACATGAGCATCGGGCGCGAGGCCGGCGGTCCCGCCCCGGTGGTCGAAGACGCGGTGCGCTACGCGGTGTCGAAAGGTGTGTTTGTCGCCATCGCGGCGGGCAACGATGCCGGCGGCCAGAACCGGCCCAATCGCACGGCCGAGTTCGCCACGCGGATCGACGGCGCGGTTGCGGTTGGCGCCGTGGGCCGCACGCTGAATCACGCGTACTACTCGACCACGGGCAGCTTCGTTGAGCTGTCGGCGCCCGGCGGCGACTCCCGCGCCTCTGGCAGCCTGCGGGAGGGCGGAATCCTGCAGCAGATGGTCGACCAGGACCTCGCCATCACCTTCACGCTGCCGCCGGCGCTCTTTCGCGCGCCGCGTTTCGACGTGTTCCAGTATTACTTCCTGCAAGGCACGTCGATGGCCACACCGCACGTCGCCGGCTTCGCCGCGTTGCTGCGTCAGCAGGGCCTGACGAGCCCTGCGGCGATTGAGGCCGCCATGAAACAGTTCGCCACCGACCGCGGCCCGACCGGCCGCGACGACGAACACGGTGCCGGACTCATCAACCCCCGAGCCACGCTGCGTGGCCTCGGCCTGGCGCGCTGAGGTCCTGATGATGCGCACATGGTTAGTCGCCGCTTGTGTCTGCGCCAGCGCGATCGCGCCGCGGGTGGTATCGGCGCAAACGATCGCAGCCCTTCAGTCCGGGGTGATCCCGGAGGCCGTGTCGTCACTTCTGGCCGAGCAGCGCCAGCCGGCCCCGGCGGGCGCGGCGCGCCGGACTGCGCCGCGTTCGAACCGCTTGCAGATTCGGGCCTTCGGTAGCGTCGGCACGAACTGGTTCGCGGCGTCGAGTACCTTCAAGGCCGTGCTGGGCAGCGGCACCGGCCAGGACTTCGGCGGCGGCCTCAACCTGACCCAGGGGCCGGGCTATCTCGAAATCGGCGCACGTAAGTTCTCGAAGAAGGGCGAGCGCGTCTTTGTGACCGACGGCGGCCAGGTGTTCCCGCTCGGCATTCCCACCGAGGTCACGATGACGCCGCTCGAGATTGCCGCTGGGTGGCGCTTCGGCACGCGCTTCGGGAGCATCATCCCGCACCTCGGTGCAGGTTATACGCGCATGAAGTACGAGGAAACGTCCGACTTCGCCGACGCCGGCGAGAACGTCGACGAGTCGTTCAACGGCTTCCACCTTGTCGGCGGGGCCGAAGTGCGCGTGTCGCGCTGGGTGGGCGTCACGGGCGAAGTCGTGTGGACCTCGATTGCCGACGCGCTCGGAACGGGCGGCGCGTCGAAAGCCTTCGACGAGTCCAACCTTGGCAGCACG
>JANNEJ010000204.1:0-2712 GCA_031378585.1 Acidobacteriota bacterium
GTCGTGTGTACCGCGCGCAGGGCAACGACGTAGTGGTAGGTGCGGCCATCGCCCATCACGCCGACGCTCTTTCCCGGCCGGAACACGGCGAAGGCCTGACTGGTCAGGTCGTACCAGCTCTTGCCCGTCGCCTCGTCGCGCCACGCCCGTAGTTCCTCGATGAAGATCGCGTCGGCCCGCCGCAGCAGGTCGGCGTACTCGCGTCGCACCTCGCCGAGTATGCGCACGCCGAGCCCGGGGCCGGGGAACGGATGACGCTGGACCATCTCGGCGGGCAGGCCAAGCGCGATCCCCAACTCGCGCACTTCGTCCTTGAAGAGGTCGCGCAGCGGCTCGAGCAGCTTCAGCCCCAACTCGGCCGGCAAACCGCCCACGTTGTGGTGGCTCTTGATGGTGACGGCCTTCTTGGTCTTCGCGCCGCCGGATTCGATCACGTCCGGGTAAATCGTGCCCTGCGCCAGGAACGTCGCGCCCTTGTGCCCGCCGTCGCCGGCTTTGAGCTTCCCCGCTTCGGCCTTGAACACCTCGACGAACTCGCGGCCGATGATCTTACGCTTCTGCTCCGGGTCGGTGACACCGGCCAGTTGGCCAAGGAACTGCGCGCTGGCGTCCACGTGGATCACGCGCGCGTGCAGGCGCCCGGCGAACATCTCCATGACCAGGCGGCCTTCGTCTTGCCGCAGCAACCCGTGATCCACGAACACGCACGTGAGCTGGTCGCCGATGGCCCGGTGGATGAGCGCCGCGGCGACACTCGAGTCGACGCCGCCCGAGAGCCCCAGGATGACCTCTTCATTGCCGACCTGCCGGCGAATCGCCGCCACCGCTTCGGTGATGTGATCGCGCATGACCCAGTCGGGCGTCGCCCCGCAGATGCCGACGACGAACCGCTCGAGGATGGCCGCGCCTTGCCGGGTGTGCGTGACCTCGGGATGAAACTGGACTCCGTAGAAGCGGCGGGCGTCGTCGGCCATGCCGGCGATTGGGCAACTTGGCGTGGAAGCCATGAGCGCAAAGCCGGGCGGGAGCGCCGTGACCTTATCGCCGTGGCTCATCCACACGCCGAGCATGCCGTCGCCGGTGTCGCTGCGGGTGTCCTCGATGCCGTCGAGCAGGGCCGCGTGGCCGTGGGCGCGCACGTCGGCATAGCCGAACTCGCGGTGGGTGCTGGCTTCGACCTGCCCGCCCTGCTGCACCGCCATCGTGAACATGCCGTAGCAGATGCCGAGCACCGGGACGCCGAGTTCGAAGACCGCCTGCGGCGCTCGCAGATCCTGCGCCTCGTAGGTACTTGCGTGGCTGCCTGAGAGAATGACGCCCTTCACGTCGTGCTCGCGGGCGTAGGCCCGCACCCAGTCGTCACTCACGTCGCACGGGTGGACCTCGCTATAGACGTGCGCTTCTCGCACGCGCCGCGCAATGAGCTGGGTGACCTGCGATCCGAAATCGAGGACGAGGATGGTTTGGTGTGCCACGGTGATGACGGAAGCCGCGTGAGGACGCGCCCCCAGGGTTGAGGGAGCGGCTATTATAGCGGGGTGCGCCGCTTGCGAAGCCCTGGCTATTATGGTGCGGCACTGGTGTGCGCGGCCTTGCTGGTGGCGCGGGCCGGGCCGGTCCTGGCGCAGGCGGCGCCCGGCGCGGCGGCGCCCGTTGGGGCCACGCCGGATGTCCCCACCGCTCGGGCTGAGTTGTCACTGCTCAACGGGGGAGCGCTCGATTTGCGGTGGACGACGCCTTCGCCGAATGCGCTGGTTGCGTCACCCGCCTTCGACCCGCAGACGGCGTACGCCGCCACGCGCGACGGCATGCTCGTGGCCTGGGATCTCGATACCGGCCGTGCCCGTTGGCAGACGGCCATCGACACGTCCCTGCCCGTGGCTGTGGGCGACGGCCTGGTGTATGTCGTGGTGCCTGGCGGCGTCCGCGCGCTCAAGGCCGACAGCGGTGCGGTCGCCTGGCAGCGCACGTTGCCAGGCTCGGTGGCCGCCCCGCCCTATTGGGACACCGGCTGGTTGATCCTGTCGTTTGCCGGGGGCGACCTGGCCGCGTTTCGCGCTGCCGATGGCGAGCTGCTGTGGCGCAGTCCGCTTGGGTCGGTGGCACACGTGCCGCCGGCGGCCGCACTCGACAATCTCTACCTGGGACTCGAGGACGGGCGGATCGTGGCCCTGGCGCTGGCGTCGGGCCAGGCCGTGTGGGCGCGCGAGTTGGGCGGCGTGACGACGGGGCTGACGGCGCTCGATGATCAGCTCATCGTGGGCACGACCGCCGGCGCGCTCTTCAGCCTCGACTTGGTTCGCGGCCGCACCCGCTGGCGCTGGCGCACCGGCGCGCCTGTCGTCGGTTCGGCGGTGGCCGATGCCAAACGCATCTACGTGACGGCCTACGACCACATTCTGAGGGCCCTGGACCGCCGCTCGGGCAATCTGCGCTGGCGCCGCGCCCTTCCCCATCGCCCCGCGGGCTCGCCCGTGCTCGTCGGCGACATGGTGCTCGTGCCGTCACTGTCCACGGAGCTTGCGGCCTATCTGGCGGTGACTGGCGCGCCGGCGGTGGCGGTGGCGAGCGCGACCGAAGTAGCCGGCAGCACCCACATCCGCGTGGGCGGAGCGCCGACCGGCACCCGCCTTGTGGCCGTGTCGGTGGAAGGCCAGCTGTTGGCGTTTGCGCCGCGCGTGGAGCCGGCCCCAGCGGCCTTGGGCGATCTGC
>JANNEJ010000209.1:0-4249 GCA_031378585.1 Acidobacteriota bacterium
CGGGCCGGTTCGGGTTCGGATCGCCGTTCACGTGCACGACGTCGATGGTCTCGGGCACGTCGGCATGCGTGAGCGTAGGCGACGTCACCCAGTCCACGGTCAGCATCTTCGTCTCGTCGAAGCGCGCTTCCTCGCACAGGGCGCGGCTCACCGAATGCAGCAGCCCGCCTTCGAGCGTGCGCGTCAGCGCCTCGGGGTTGATGATGAGGCCGCAGTCGTGCGCGCAGACGATGCGCTTCACCCAGACGCGGCCGGTGCGGCGGTTGACCTCCACCTCCACCATCTCGACCGCCACTGTCTCACTGCGATACGAGTAGGCCACGCCGCGCCCGGTCACGACCTCGGCCGTCGGCAGCGGACGGGACGAGGGCCGGGGCGTCCAACCGAATTTCGACGCCGCCGCCTTCAGGCACGCGATCGACCGCACGCGCTTCTGGCCGGCATCGTCGCCTGTGCCTCGTTCGAGCAGTGCCAGGCGGAAGGCTACCGGATCTGCTTTCGCCGCCGCCGCGAGTTCGTCGATGAAGCTCTCGGCCGCAAACGTCACCTGTGGGCCATCGGGGTCGCGCAGGTTGCCCGTGCGCAGCGGCGTCTCCCAGGCCAGGGGCAACGGCACGACGCTACCGGCCATGCGCCGATTTGGAATCCCGTACTTGTCGGACGGGAACGACGCCCGGCCGCGGGCGGGCTCGGCCTTGCGCTGTCCGGTGAGCTGCGCGATAAGCACGGTGTCGGGCTCGTTGTAGCCGATGTGGTTGTAGTCGGCGGCACGGGCGTCGTAGTCGAGCGCTGTCACCTGGCCCTGTGCGTCGAGGGCGCCACGCATCGTCACGGCATAGGCCGGGCCCTTCGCGTCCCACGCGGTCTCTTCCTGCCGCGACCACTGGACGCGCACGGGCCGCTGCAGTTCCGTCGCGAGAAACGCCGCTTCGAAGCCGGCATCCTCCGCGGCAGTGCGGCCGTAGGCCTGAGGGCCTTGCATCCACACGACGCGGACCTTCTCACGCGGCATCTTCAGGAACTGCGCCACGCCGTTCCGGAGCCCGTACGACTTCATGTCGTTCGAGTAGATGGTGAGCTGCCCGTGTGACGGATCGGCCAACGCGTGAGCGGGCCCGAAGGCGGTGTGGCCCTGGAACGGCACGTCGTACTGCGCCCCAACGACCGTGGCGGCGCTGCCGAAGGCCGCGTCGGGATTGCCGGTGACCGCCGGCGGACTCGACGACGAGGGCGCGGTCGCCCGAAGGTACGTGAAGAGGTCCTCCGACGGCGGGAAGGGCCTGGCCGCCGGCGGTGTCCACTCGACCTTCAGCTCGCGCGCGGCGCGAATCGCCTGTTCCTCGCGCTCGCACACGACCGCCACGTAGTTGCCTTTGCTCACGACCTTCACGAAGCCGGGCACGCCCTTCACCGACGACTCGTCGATGGCCTTGAGCGTTGCGCCCACCACCGACGGCCGCACATTGCGCGCGTGCAGCATGCCGGGCACCTTCATGTCCACCGCCCAGCGCTGCGTGCCGTTCACCTTGGCCGGGATGTCGTCGCGGCGCGGCGACTTGCCGACGTTCTTCATGTCCTGCACCGCCTTGAGCGGCGCCCGGCCGGTGGTGGCGTCGGTGTTCCTGCCCGTGAGCGTGACGTTGAACTTCTTCCCGCCAATGAGCTCGCCGTAGGTGATGCCGCGGTCGGCCGAGTCGCCGGTCTTCGTGCTGACGACCCCGTCGCTTACGGCCAGGGCCGTGACCGGCACGCCGAAGTGGGTCGCGGCCATCTCGAGCAACACCCGGCGCGCTTCGGCCGCCACGCGCCGCATCGGGTAGCCGTCGGTCTGGAGCGCGTCCGATCCGCCCGAGCCGCCCTGATCGACCGTGACGTCGGTACTGCCCATCACGCACGTCGTCTTGGCGAACTCGATGTCGAGCTCGTCCGACATGATCTGACGAAACGCCGTGCCCGTGCCCTGGCCCAGGTCGGTCTTGCCCACGAAGAACGTCGCCGTGTTGTCGGGCCGGATCACGATCCACGAATCGAGCTGTCGGAAGTCGGGGTCTGGATAAGGCCCGGCCCCGGCCGGCCGTTGCACGAACGCCTCGACCGTGTCTACGGGAATCGCCGCGACGGAGGCGACGAGCAGACCCGAGGCCTGCAGGAACTGACGGCGCGTCGGTGTGGTTTGCATCACGCCATCCTCTGGGCCGCGAGTTTCACGGCGGCATTGATGCGGTAGTAGGTCATGCAGCGGCAGAGCGTGCGCCGCATCCCTTCGCGAATCTGGGCGTCGGTGGGCGTCGGCGTCTTGTCGAGCAGCGCCACGGCGGTGAGCATCTGGCCGTTCTGGCAGAAGCCGCAGGACGGCACCTGCTCGTCGAGCCAGGCCTGCTGAACCGGATGCAGCAGGCCGTCTTTCGAGAGACCCTCGAGGGTCGTGATCTCGACGTTTGCTGCCTGCGAGACCGGCCGCACGCACGAGCGCACGGCCTCGCCGCCGATGAGCACGGTGCAGGCGCCGCACTGGCCCAGGCCGCAGCCGTAGCGCGGCCCGGCAAGATCGAGGTCGTTGCGAAGCACGTAGAGGAGCGGCGTCGCCGGTTCGACGTCGACCGTATGCCTCTTGCCATTGACGAGCAGGGTGATCGCGGCCATGCCCGGGATGATACGACCGTTTGGTGCGGGAAGGGATCCCGACGCCAACGCGGTTGCCGCCACGGGGGCACAGTGCTGTAGCATGCGCGACGTCGGGGGGACTGTGCCTGTGAGCCACACACGCTTCACGTTCGTCGTCGCTGCCACGCTGGTTGCCGTCACGGCGGGGGCGCCGGCACAGACGCGTGTGGCTCGGGCTCCCGCGAGCGTTGCGGCAGCGGTGGACCAGGTGTTTGCCACGTGGACCGCTGACACGCCGGGTTGCGCCGTTGGAGTCTCCGTCGACGGCGTGCCGGTACTGACCAAGGCCTACGGGATGGCCGACCTCGAGCACGACGTCAGGAACACCCCAGACACCATCTTCGAAGCCGGCTCGGTGACCAAGCAATTCACGGCCGCCGCGGTGCTGCTGCTTGCGAAGGAGGGCAGACTGTCGCTCGACGATCCGGCGCGCAAGCACGTGCCCGAGCTGCCCGATTACGGCACGCCGCTCACCATTCGCCACATGCTGCATCACATGAGCGGCCTGCGCGATTGGGGCAGCGTGGAGGGCATCGCCGGCTGGCCCCGCACCTCGCGCGAATACACGCACGACCACGTTCTCGACATCGTGAGCCGGCAGAAGACCCTCAACTTCGCACCAGGGGCGCAGTATTCCTACAGCAACACCGGCTACAACCTTGCCGCCATCATTGTCTCGCGCGTGAGCGGCATGTCGTTTGCGGACTTCACGCAGCAACGCATCTTCCTGCCGCTCGGTATGACTCACACCTCGTGGCGCGACGACCACACCCGGATCGTCAAGGGCCGGGCCATGGCGTATCAGTCGAGTGCCGACGGTTTCCACACCGACATGCCATTCGAGAACGTGTACGGCAATGGCGGGTTGCTGACCACGGTGGGCGACCTGTTGAAATGGAACGAGAACTTCACGACGCCCGTGGTCGGCGGCGCCGCGTTCGTCGTGCAGCAGCAGGCGCCCGGACTCTTCTCGGACGGCCGCGCCGGCACCTACGCCTTCGGCCTGGTCGTCGGCAACTTCCGTGGCCTTCGCAAGGTGGAGCACAGCGGATCGACGGCAGGCTATCGCGCTCATTTGAGTCGCTTTCCAGATGCGCACACCTCCGTGGCCGTGTTGTGCAACGTCGGCAGCGCCAACGCCACGGCATCTGCGGACGCCGTGGCCGAGGTCTATCTCGCGGACCGGATGACATCCGCGCCCGCGCGCGCCGTGCCCGCCTCGCTACCGCCGGCTGCCGTCGCGATGTCGGCCGCCGAACTGAGCGAGTACGCGGGGAGTTATTGGAGCGACGAAGCCGAGGTGATGTTCACCCTGTCGGTCGAGCGTGGCACGCTCGTGCTCAAGCGCCGGCCGGCCTCCGTGATCGAGCTCACCCCGATCGGCACCGACGCGTTCCGCGGCTCGATGGGGACCGTGACGTTTCGACGCGACCCGGCGAAGCGCATCACGGGCCTGAGCGTGGGCCAGGAACGCGTCTTCGACCTGCGCTTTGCCCGCGTCGCGCCCAAATAGACAGCAGTGGCCGTCCCAGGCCGACGGCGGCTACGGGGCGAAACGGGCGCGCATCTGCGGTGGGTGCTGCGG
>JANNEJ010000236.1:0-3434 GCA_031378585.1 Acidobacteriota bacterium
CGCGGTCAGCGGCTGCCCAGCATCGCGCGCATGCGGTCAATCTCCATGCGCTGATCGGAATCGACATCCGCGGCAAACGCGTTGATGTCGCCGTCCTGGCCCGCGCCAGGCATCTTGAACAGATCGTCCACCATGCTGAGCGCGCCTTCGTGGTGCTGGATCATGTACTTCAGGAAGAGGCGATCGAATGCTTCGCCCTTGGCCGCGGCCAGTTCGGCCATCTGCGCGTCCGACAGCATGCCCGGCATCATCCCGCCCGGCATATGGTGCGCGTGCTCCGACGGCAGTTCCTGGCCGCGCTTGGTCAGCCAGCTGCGCATCATGTTGATCTCGTCGGCCTGCGACACCGAGATGCGCTGGCCCAGCCGCTTCATCTCGTCGCGCGAGGTGCGCTCGGCAATGAGCGCCGTCATGTCGAGCGCCTGCGCGTGGTGGCCGATCATGCCCTGCATGAACGTCACGTCGGCGGGCGTCGCCTGCACCTTCGACAGGTCGGTGGCCGCCTCGCGCGAGATCACCTTGTTGGCCTGTCCGGGCGCCCCGGGCTGAATGATGGTCGTACCGGCCGAACCGGAGGCCGAGCGACAGGCGGTGGCGGCAAGTGCCAGCAGGACAAGGGCAGCAATACGGGAAGACATGGCGTACTGCCAAGAATACACAGGATGACCGGCGCAAACCACCGCCGAGACGCCTGTGCTCTCCACGTGGGACGGCTGGAGGGACGAGGCGGTCGGGCATGACCGCGGTAGGGTGCGAGATATCAGTCAGGCCGAGGAACGCCACCGGCTCCCCCACAACCAGATGCACGACCATCGGCCGCAACCGTGCGTCGAGGGTCATGCCACCGCGCCGAACAGCCGGCCCACGAGCGCCGTCACGCCCATGGCCAGTGCGCCCCAGAACGCCACACGCGCCGCACCGCGCGCCAGCGAGGCGCCGCCCAACCGCGCCGCCACCGCGCCCAGCACGAGCAGCAGTGCCAGCGACAGTCCGATGACGGCCCACGACACCTGTGCCAGGGGCAACAGCACGACCAGCACGAGCGGGGGCAGCGCGCCGGCGGCAAACGCCGCGGCTGACGACAGCGCGGCCTGAATCGGCCGCGCCCGCGTGATCTCAGACAGGCCGAGTTCGTCGCGCGCGTGCGCACCGAGGGCGTCGTGCGCCGTGAGCTGATCCGCGACCTGCGCGGCCAATTCGGGCGTGAGGCCGCGCGTGACGTAGATGGCGGCAAGCTCCGCGTGCTCCAGGGCGGGCGACGCCGCCAGTTCCGCCCGCTCGCGCGCAAGGTCGGCCGATTCGGTATCGGCCTGCGAGCTGACCGACACGTACTCGCCTGCCGCCATCGACAAGGCGCCAGCGACGAGGCCGGCCACAGCGGCCAGCAGCACCGGCTCGCGCGACGTCTGTGCCGCGGCCACGCCCACGACGAGGCTGCTCGTCGAAATGAGGCCGTCGTTGGCGCCGAGCACGGCGGCGCGAATCCAGCCGATATGCTCGGTGCGGTGCAGTTCGCGGTGCGGCGTCACTGACGTGGCGCCTCACACGCCATGCGGGTCATGGGAACATCCACGCCCCGCAGCACGCCCCCTCGCAAACCTTCGATGCGGGCCAGCATCCGGCCGCTTGCGAGTAACCGATAGATCACCCGCTGCGGGAAGTCGTGCTGCAGGTTCTCGAAGGTAACGGCGCCGTCAGCGCTGTCGCTGGCAACAAACGCCGCCTCTGTCTGCCCCGACGGAGCGGCGATAAAGGTCAGGCGACCGTCGGCATTCACCCGCAACTGCATGAACTCATGCTCCACGGTGCGCCCGTTCTTCACCGTCCGTCCTATGCCGAACATCGTGCCTCCGGCCGCTGGCAACCAGTGCTCGCCGGAACCGGCGTCCTTGCCGTCGGCACTCCAGCAGCCCGCCAGCCACGCGATGGGCGCCAGTGGGTCGGCGCTTTGCCCGGGCACGCTCCAGGGGTTCAGAGCGACAAGTGCGAACATGAGGACGGTGAAGCCGTGCATGTCATCCACTCCTTGCGGGTGTTCCCCGCGCGACCGGTCACCGCGTGCGCCCTCGCGGCGGCGTGCGACCTGCGCCGAAGTATTTTTCGCTGCGGTAGCGCAACCAGACCCGCAGTTCCTGTGGCACCTGCTCGCGCTCCGTCTGGCTCAGGCGTTCGTAGAGCGCGAGGGCTTTGTCGCGCTCGCCCCGGCAGGCGCCGTTCTTGTGCGCATCCCAGTAGCTGCGCGCCAGCCGGATTCGCCGGCACACGTCTTTGATCAAGGACGGGCCGGTAAGGGCGGGCGAGCGGTCTGGTGTCTTCGCGGCCACGGCGTGTCAGTCCGCTGCCAGCGACAGTTTCATGCCGACGTGCGTGGCCTTGAACCCGAGACGCTCGTAGAAGCGCAGCGCGTCCGTTCTGGTCGCATCGCTCGTGAGCTGCACGAGCCCGCACCCAGCCGCTGTGGCACGAGCGATGGCCGCGGTCACCAAGCGCTCGCCGATTCTCCGACCGCGGTGGCGGCCGCACACCCGCACCCCTTCCAGGTGGGCTCGCCGCATGCCCGCCCGGCTCAGACCCGCAACCATCGTCAGCTGCAGGCAGCCCACGACCTCGCCGTCACGCACCGCCACGAGCAGCTCGTTGCCCGCCTGCGTCGCCATGTCGTCGAAGGCGCGCAGGTACACCGGCGCCACGGGTTCCTCCACCCGTTCGCGGTGCCGGCCGAGCATGTCGTCGGCCAGAAGGCGCACCACCGCAGGCACGTCCTCGCGGCGGGCAACACGCACGGTCACGGCATCTGGCGGATCGTCTTCTGGCATCGGCTCCACCACTGGACCTGGCGCTCGGCAGCGATTTACACCGAGTGCGCTCGACCGACTTCTTCGTTCAGTTCGATGTTCAGTCCCGGCCGCTCTGGCACCTGGAGTGTGCCGTGCTAGAACCGTCCACGCTCGGATCGTCTGTCCGGCGAGCGGACGGCGCATAACCCGCGGTGCCCGAACGCTCGGATGATGCCACAGAAGCTGGCCGCCGCCGGGCATGCGCTGGTAGACCGCTATTTCACGACGCCCATGGTTTGAAGGCAGAGCGTGAGCAGCCAGGCCTCGCCTTCGAGCCCGGGCCGCAGCACGTCACACCGAAGAAACGCCATGATCGGCCTCGATTGAGCCACGATCAACCCGATCTGCGCAGCTGAGCCAGACATCGCCGGGTCGATGCGCATGTGACCGATGACGCGAGCCCCGCCGATGCTATCGACCTCGTCGACGAACACGACACTGTCGCCGCCCAGTTCAATTCGAAGTCCTTGGATATGCACAAGGCCCTCGTCTCGCGGGCCTCGTACTGCTGCGAGAGCCTTATGCCTCCACGGACAAGCTCCGGTCCGTGGTCCGGCCGTCAGCACAGCCCATTGGGGGGCCGCGTCGACCTTCGAT
>JANNEJ010000246.1:0-5049 GCA_031378585.1 Acidobacteriota bacterium
GCTCGACGGCACGCTCACGCCGATGGAAAGCGGCGACTACCTGTGGCGGGTCAACGACCACTCGAAGACGCGCCGCGAGATCGCGCGTCACAGCCAGAAAGACGCCGACGCCTACGACGACTACGGCATGGCCATGGTCGAAATGGGCCGCTTCGCCAAGCCCATTCTGGCCATGACGCCGCCCGATCCGATGTCGCTCGCTCCGCGCGGACTGCTGGAGCTGCTGTCGATTGGCAAGCGCTTCCGCAAGATGCGCTACCACGACAAGGTGAACCAGGTGCAGCTGCTCACGATGAGCGCCGTGGACTTCCTGGATCAGTGGTTCGAGACCGATGCGCTGAAGGCCACGATGAGCGCCTCGGGCATCATCGGCACGTTCCTGGGCGTGCGCTCGCCCGGCACCGCCTACGTGCTGCTGCACCACTACATGGGCGAGATCGACGGCGCGTTCCGATCGTGGGGCCTCTCGCGCGGGGGCACGGGTGCGGTGTCGAACGCCATTGCCGGTGCCGCGCGGAAGTTCGGGGCCGAGATCCGCACGGAAGCCCCGGTCGCGAAGATCCTCACGCGCTCGGGACGCGCCACGGGCGTCGTGCTCGCAAACGGCGACGAGATTCTGGCCGACGTGGTGGTGAGCAGCGTGGACCCGCGGCTCACCTTCGAGCGCTTCCTGGAACCGAAAGAACTGCCCGACGAGTTCCTGGAAGCCGTGCGCCGCTACAAGTACCGCGGCTCTTCCGGAAAAGTGAACCTGGCGCTCGACGCGCTGCCCGACTTCACATGCCTGCCCGGCCGCGGCGAGCACCTGCGCGGCGCGATCTCCATTTCGCCGTCGGTCGACTACATGGAGCGCGCCTACGACGAGGCCAAGCACGGCGCGTTCTCGAGCCGGCCGTACATCGACATGGTGATTCCGTCGCTGACCGACGCGTCGCTTGCCCCGCCTGGCAAGCACGTGATGTCGTGCTTCGTGCAGTACGCGCCGTATCACCTGAAGGCTGGCGACGTGTGGGACGACGCGCGTCGTGAGGCCTTCGGCGATGCCGTGATTGACGCCATCGCGGTGCACGCGCCGAACATCAGGAACATCATCCGGCACCGTCAGGTGCTGACGCCGCTCGACATCGAACGCGATTTTGGACTGAGCGAGGGCAACATCTTCCAGGGCGAGCTGTCGCTCGAGCAGCTCTTCTTCCTGCGGCCGGTGCCCGGGTGGGCGCAGTACGCCACGCCGGTCGACAAGCTCTACATGTGCGGCTCGGCCACACACCCGGGTGGCGGCATCATGGGCGCGCCAGGACAGAACGCCGCGGTCCGCGTGCTGAAGGACTTCCGCAAGTGAGCGCACCGTTCGTCATCATCGGCGGCGGCGTGAACGGCCTGGTCTGCGCCACGCTGCTGGCGCGGGCCAAACGCCAGGTCACCGTGGTGGAGCGGCGTGCCGACGTGGGCGGCGCAGCCGTCACGCGCGAGCTGGCGCCAGGCTTCCTCGTGCCGTCCGCTGCGCACAGCGTGGGTCCACTGCGCGCAGATGTCGCACGCGATCTGCGCCTGGGCGAACACGGACTGGAGTTCGTCACAGGCGACGCCTGGATGACCGCTCTCGACGGGAACGGCCACGCCGTCACGCTGTGGCACGACGTGCCCCGCGCGGCCGCAAGCCTGGGTGCCTATTCGAAGAAGGACGCGGCCAACTGGCCGGCGTTCATGCAGGCGCGCGCGAAGCTCGGGCGCGTGGTGGCATCGGTGTTCAACCACACGCCGCCGTCGGTCGACGTGCCGTCGACCCGCGAGCTGTGGCGGCTGCTGCACACCGCCCGGGCGTTTCGCGCTCTGGGACGCGGCGACGGCTATCGCCTGCTGCGCTGGGGGCCGATGCCGGTGGCCGACCTCGTTGCGGAACACGTGGAGACGCCGGTCGTGCAGGCAGCGCTCGCCGCCGACGGGGTGTTCGGCAACCTGATGGGCCCGTGGTCCGCAGGCAGCGGCCTGTTGTTCCTGCTGCACGCGGCTAACGACATGGCGGGCAACCCCGCGGCCACCTGGCCACGGGGCGGCCCTGGCAAGCTGGCCGAGGCCCTGCGTCGCGCGGCCGAGCAAGCGGGCGTCACGATCGTGACCGGCGCGCGTGTGGCCGAGATCGTGACCAGTAGCGACGCCAAAGCCAAGGGCGTGCGCCTCGACGACGGTCGCATGATTGACGCGAGTGCCGTAGTGTCGGGCATCGATCCCAAGACCACGTTCGCGCTTTGCGACCCCATGGCCATGCCGGCAGAGTTCCGCTGGCGGGCCAACAACTACCGCGCCAAGGGCGCCCTCGCCAAGGTGAACCTGGCGCTCTCGGGCCTGCCCGTGGTGCCCGGTGCCGACCGCGAGCAGCTGACCACGCGCCTGCGCATGGCGCCCGACATCGACGCGATGGAACGCGCCTTCGACCACGCGAAGTACGGCCGCTACTCGCCCACGCCGTGGCTCGAGGCGTGCATCCCCTCGTTGGTAGATGCCACGCTCGCGCCGGCGGGCGCCCACGTGATGTCGATTTACGCGCAGTATGCGCCCATCGCCCTGCGCGAGGGCTCGTGGGACACGGCCCGCGAGGGCCTGCTGCACGCGGTGCTCGACACGCTCGACCGCTACATGCCGGGCTTGCGCAGCCTGATCGTGGAAGCGGAAGTGCTGACCCCAGCCGACCTCGAGCGCGAGTGGGGTATGGCCGGCGGGCACATCCATCACGGCGAGATGGCGCTCGATCAGCTCTTCACGATGCGGCCGCTGCTTGGGTGGAGCCAGTACCGGACGCCCATCGACGGCCTGTGGCTGTGCAGCGCCGGCACGCACCCGGGCCTCGGGCTGACCGGCGGGTCGGGCGCCAACGCGGCACGCGAGATCCTGCGCGCGGGCTAGCGCTGGCGCGGGAGCGCGACCGGCGGGAGCCAGCGCTGCGCGCGCGACAATCTCACTGCGGCACGATCGACACGAAGGTGCCCAGCGTGTCGTGGTGCGTGTTGATCAGGCTGCGCATGGCAACGCCGACCGCGTCGGCGCTCGTGAATCCCGCCTTCGTGGCCGCCGCCTCCGACACGCCGGCCGCCACCATCTGTGCCTCGCCGTACTGCCGCCAGTCCTTCCACGCATCGAGCGTAATCACGTCCCAGGCAGCACCCTCCTGGTGCGTGAAGACCAGCATCGGCGGACGTCCGCGGTTCACGTTGAAGGCGCTCTCCATGTAGCGCTGGCGGGTGAGCGCCTCGTGCTGGCCGGCCATCGCCTGCATCATCTCGAGATGCGCGACGGTGGCACCCTGCACGTAGCCGCGCAGGTCGGCCAGCGGCGGCCCCCACGCAAACACGTCCTCGTGCCAGGCGATGAACTGGTAGAGCTGCGCCTGAAAGGCCGCGTTCGACACGCCCGACGCGGCGCCGGCGGCCTCGCGCGTCGCCATGCGCTCGCGGCTGTAGTAGTCGGTGAAACTACCCACGGGATAGATCACGAGCAGGTCCCAGCGGTCGCCCTGCGCGTGGCGCACCACGACTGGCATCTCGTCGCCGTTCCTGGCCATCACCGGCGCGCGGTGGCGATAGGCCGCCAGCAGGTCGGGCAGCTTGCCTGGCGCCGCCTGAATCGTGACGAACTTGTAGAGCTCGGGCCGCGTTGGCAACGCACCTTGGCCGGTGGCCAGAGACGGCAGCGCTACAAGCAGTAGGGACAGGATGCAGAGACGCGTCGTCGACATCGGACGACTCTATCCCAGTCGCTTTGAGGCGCGGCGGCCTCCCCGCTAGAGGTACGACCCAGGCGCGAACACGCGCCGCTTGCGCAGGAAGTTGGTGCGCCGGTGCGGCGGGAGCGCGCGCCAGCGGGCAATCAACTCATCGAGCGCGCGGTCGCTTTCGCGCGCGAGCGCGGCGAGTCGTTGCTGGCGCGTTGCCGGACGACGCTTCGGATCGTGCTTGGGCATCCACTTTCTCCACGGCCTCAGTATAACGGCCGCGTCTACCCGCGAATGGCGGTGGCGGGTGCGACACGCGCAGCGGTCACCGCCGGCACCAGAGTCGCCGCCAGCTCCACCAGCAGCAGCAATCCTGCAGCCGCGCCGTAGGCCACCGGATCACACGCGCTCACGCCGTAGAGCATCGACTGCAGCACGCGGGCCGCCGCGCCCGCCAATACGACGCCGAGACCGATGCCGATGAGCGCCAGGCGCGCGCCCTGACCAAGCACCATGCGCAACACCTGCCCGCGTTCGGCGCCAAGCGCCATGCGAATGCCGACCTCGCGCGTGCGCAAGCTCACCGAGTAGGCGATGACGCCGTAGAGGCCGACCGCGGCCAGCAGCAGCGACAGCACGCCAACGGCGCCAATGAGCGCGGCGCCGATGCGGGTGGGAGCCATGGTGGCGTCTACGGCCTCGGTTGCGGCGCCGTCGGCGGTGAACACGGCATCGGGCTCGATCGCCCACACCGCCTGGCGCAGCGCCGGCAGCAACGATGCGGCTTGGCCGGCCGTGCGCACGACCAGATCGATGGAACGGCCGCGCCCGATCGGCCGGTGCAGGTAAGGCATGGGCGCCTCGCCGGCCGACCGGACCTTGTGGTCGCGCGCCACGCCGACGATCTCGATGGCCGGCTGTTCCAGACCACCCGAGTGGATCACCCGTCCCACCGCCGATTGGCCTGGCCAGTAGGTCTTCGCGAAGGTCTCGTTGACGATGGCCACGGACCGGTCGCTTGCCACGTCGTCCTCGCTGAACGCGCGTCCAGCCACGAGCGGCACACCCACCACGGTGAAGTAGTCCGCGCCCACGTAGACGGTGTCTACCGAAGTGCCATCGTCGCCGGGCGCGTGGTGCCCGGGCACGGCGATGCTGTCCATGTTGATGTCGGAGGCCAGCGGCAGGCGCGAGGCCAGCGACGCCGCCGTCACCCCGGGCACGGCACGCGCCGCTTCGAGCACGCGCGCACGCAAGGCCATGGCGCGGTTCTCGTCGTAGCCGTTCATCTGCGGACTGAACGACAGGGTCGCAATCCGCGCGGGGTCGAAGCCCAGGTC
>JANNEJ010000273.1:0-9196 GCA_031378585.1 Acidobacteriota bacterium
CCGTTGTCCACGACGACCCGGTCGTCCACCTCGAAGACGGCGCCGTCATCGGCGACGAGCGCGAAGGTGTACGTCCCGGCGCTGGACACCGCCAACCGGCCGCGCCACTCGACCGAGTAGCTCTGCCACTCGGTGAACGGCCGCTCCCCGACGAGCCCGACGGACAGGGTCGTGTCGCGTCCAGTGCGAAGAACCCGGCCATTCCATGCGGTCCTGTCGAAAGCCGTGAACTCAAGACCCTCGACCGGCTCGAGCGTTCCGAACACGACGGCGCCAAGAGCCAGGACACCAGCCGCAATGGCGGCGCTCGCAAGCCCTTGCGCCTGACGCCACGGTCCCACTGTCGCCGGCTCGACCACAGGCATGCGAGCCGACTATAGCGAGTCGGCCCTGGGGTCTCGATTTACTGCGCGAAAAATTCAACTACCCTCCACCGGTTGCTACATTCGTACTTCATGCGAAGGCTGCAAGGCCGCATTCTCGGGCGCACGATTGGAAGCGCGGTCGTCGCGTTGCTCGCCTCCGCGTGCCATGCACCCACGGCGCCGACGTCGACGGGCCAACCGGTGCTTAGCTGCCCTGCCTCGTTCGATGCGAGTGCCACCTCGGCCGACGGTGCGCCGGTGGTCTACCCGGCGCCCACGGTCTCCGGTGGACACGCGCCGGTCTCGGTCTCCTGTTCCCCGGCCGCCGGCACACAGTTTCCGACCGGTGTCACGACGGTGGCGTGCTCTGCCACCGATGCGGCTGCCGCCACGAGCACATGTTCTTTCCGCGTGAACGTGACGAAGGTGCCAGAACTCTCGGCCACGCGGTTTCTCGCCTTCGGCGACAGCGTGACCGCGGGCGAAGTGACCGTGCCCGTGACCGTTCAGTCGACGGAAGGCATCCGGCGGATATTCCACCAGGTGCTGGTGCCCACCGCCTCGTACCCGTCGGTGCTCGAGCAGTTGCTGCGGCAACGCTACCTGACGCAGGCCCCATCGGTCGCCAACGCTGGCCGCCCTGGCGAGCCCGCCGCCTTAGCGGTGCCGCGGTTCCGCGACGCCATGAACTCGGTGCGGCCAGACGCAGTGCTGCTGCTCATGGGCTACAACGATCTGGCCACGTCCACCACCCGTTCCGCCGGGTACCTGGCGCTGGAAACCATGGCAAAAACTGCGCGCGGTGCGGGCGCCCGCGTGTTCCTGGCAACGCTCACGCCGAGCATCCAGGACCGCCAGCGCTCGCTGAGCCCGTCAGCCATCGACGCGCTCAATGCCTCGATCCGCGTGCTCGCGGCCGGCGAAGGTGCCGTGTTAGTGGATCTCTACGCGGAGGCGCAGCCCGAACTCGACACGTGGATCGGCATCGATGGCCTCCATCCCACGGAAGCCGGCTATGCCCGCATCGGCGAGACGTTCTTCACAGCCATTCGCAACGCCCTCGAACGGCGCTGACGTATCTGTTTTTCTGCAGGCAATTGCTGAGGCTGCACGCTTTCGCTACGCTCGTGATCAGTGCCGAGGCAACAGATATGACAGACGCGTTCACACCGGCAGGCCTGCTGCGGCGGGCATTCGCTGGCAACCTGCTGATCCACAAGTCCCGGGAGGGCACGTACTTCAAGCCGCGCCCGCCGGGCGCACGGCGCAGCAAGGACCTGCGCCGTCAGTTCTGAGGGGAGATATTGCGATGGGTCTTGTTGCGGAGTTGTGGGCGTTCATGCGGGAGAGGAAGAAGCTCTGGCTGCTGCCCGGCATCCTGCTGATGGTGGCGGTAGGCGCGCTGCTGGTGTTCGCCCAGGCGTCGGTGCTGGCGCCGTTCATCTACACCGTCTTCTAGCGACGCTCCGGCCGCCCCGCGAAGGGCGTCAGGGAGTCGTCGGTCCCCAGGCTGGCGCAAATGCGGCCAAGATGCGGTCGGCGATCATCCGGTTGGCGAGTACGCTCGGGTGCGAGTCGAGCGGCGTCACCCAGAGCACGTAGCGGTCCGGCAGCGCAGCAAACGCTGGCAGCAGGTCCTCGCACTGCACGCGTTCGACCCGGCAGACGCGGTGCACCTGGTCGTGCATGAAGCGGTAGGGATAGTCGTCGCCGAGCGGCACCGCGGCATCGGGCACCAGAACGATCCCGAGGCCGACGCCGCGCTCCCGGCACAGCGCGACGAATCGGTGCATCAGCCGCTCCGCCAGGAGCGCCCCTTCACTCTGTGGATCTGAGTACTGCCGGGTGAGGTAGCGATCGTAGGTATCGCCCATCTGCCGGCGAGCACGGTAGCCGATCCACTGTGCATTCACGATCGTATAGAACGCTGAGCGCTCGTAGAGCCAGTCATGAAGGGCTCGGTTCGTGATGAGCGGCGGTAGCTTCGGCCGTCCGGCCACATCGCGATCGAGCTCGATGTCGTTGCTTCCCCATTGCAGCAGGACGAAGTCCGGCCGGAGACGTAACACGCGGGTCTCGAGGGTGCGCAGGTGCTCGGTCCAGTTGTTGCCGGGAAAGCCGAAGTTGAGCACGTCTATCCGCCGGCCGCGCAACGGGTCGCCCACAAGGTTGCTGAAGCGGAGGTCCTCGGGCACACCGTTTCCATAGGTGAACGAATCGCCCATCACGGCGACGCGGTACGTGCCAGCCGCCTTCACCTCGTCGAACTCAGCACCGCGGTAACCATAGTGGTTGTGCCGCACCTGCGAACGCATCCATTTGCTCGTGAAGTAGCCTCGAAAGTCCGCCGTGCTGGTGACGTCGCGAAAATACCAGCGTGTCGCTCCTTCGGCGGCCGCCAGCGAGCCAGCCAGTGCGACTGCGACGACCAGAACGTTGGCTGCCAGCCGCCCCCCAGCCGCCAGGAAGCGATAGGGCGTCGAAGGCGCCGGGGGCGACGTCAGCCGGAGCAGGCCGGTAAGGCAAAGAATCAGTGAGACGAGGGCGATGCCGGCATCACGCGTGAAGAGCCCGACGACGCCCGACCCCATGGCACAGGTGACGACAGCGCCGAGGAGTGGACGGAGATCGTGGGGACCGGCGCTTCCGGTAGGTGAAGAGTTCGACACGGACTGCCGGCTAGTGGTAGCCCGCGGGCGGTCCAGCGGTCAATTTACTACTGGAAATAGCCGAGACACGCCCGTGCTGCCGGTGAAGCGGATGGGTGGGTCGATCTGAACCGGCAGCGACGTGACTGAGTTGGCGGCGGTGGTGCAGTGCCGTGTCGGTCAGGGCGGCCCCTTCGAGGCGGCAGACTGCGCGGCGGGGCCGCTCTCGACGACGTCGATCACTCGTGTCTCGATCTGCAGTTCGCGGGCCGGCGGAATCAACAACTGGCCGACGCGGCTCCAGAAGAACTCCTTGACCGTAGACCAATCGTCACGACCTTCGCCGGGCAGCGCCGCCTCACGCTCGGCATCGTCGAAGTACGTGAGCGCACGCAGCAACAGCGTGTCGTTCACGTTCTGGCGATAGACCCGTCGCACGGCGGTGAGGCACTCGGCAATCCCCAACGAGCGCCGGTGCAGGGTGACATAGAGATCGAAGAAGTCGCGCCGCGTGCCGCGATCGAGGATCGCGTGCAGCTTGGTGGCGAGTAGCCCCGTCACCGACAGGCGGCGATCGCTCACGAAGGGGGCCAGCATCCCGAGCACGAAGATCGACACGTCGATGCCGTCGAAACGCAGATGGGCCGTATCGTCGGTGCGCTCGGTCATCTCCACAACCCCTCGCTGCTGGAGCTGCTGCACCAGGTCGTTGAGATCGGCGGCGCTCGTGACGCCGAAGTCCACGTCACGACTGGGCCGATACGGGCAGAAGCAGCGCATGGCCTGGCCGCCAATCACGAACCAGTATGGAATGTCGGCGACGGCGCGGCCGAGTGGCGGCGGCATGACCTCGACTGGTTCGCGGGGCTCAGCCATTACAGGCCACGGGCCACGGCCACGGCCTCGAGCAAGCCTCGGCTCTTGGGTCGATGGCCGGGCGTTCGCAGTGCCTGATACAACGCGAGCCACGGCAACCCGGCGGCAAAGCTCATGGCTTCGACGTCGCCGTAGTTGAAACAGTAAAAGGCAATCTGATGGGCCGGGACGTCGCCGTCCGGCCCAAGATTGTAGAGCGCGTGCTGCACCGCGGCCGGCAGCTCGGCGAACCGGTAGCTCGGCGTCGGCAGCGTGGCCAGGAGCTTGTAGACCGACGCCCGCGACGGGGGCGTGAGCCGTTTCGGCCGGCACCGCTCGCCGACGCGCTTCAGGATCTCCGCCATCGAAGGCCGGTCGTAGCTGGCCGTCTGGTCGACCAGCACGGCCAGCACGCGAGGATCGATCCGCGGCCGCCCCCGATCCGACCTGGGGCGGCGCCCAGCCTTGGGCGCTGACTGCAGGCGCCGGCGAGCTCGTTCTTGTGAGGCCTCAATGTCAAAGATAGACATACTACTGCTTAATTATAGACACATTGGTCGCTATCTTGATACAAACCATGGCGCGCCCTGACGATGCCGCGTTCGACGGCATCGGGCCCTCAGTACCCGCAGTAGAATCGCCCCACCCGAATGCCGTCTCCCGGACCAACGAGCCTCGCCGCCGGCCCCCGCCTGGCGCGCTGCGAGGTCCCCGCGCGGTAGCAGCCCGCCAGGAATGTCATGAAGATCGCAGCCTTTGCCGTCGAGCAGTGGATGAACGAGTACGAGACGACGTGCGCGTTCAATCTGGCCGAGACGTGCGTCGAGTCGATCACGTTTGGAGAGTTGCTGGCGCTGACCGGCACGACCGACAGCGTCGTCTCCGACCTGTCGCACGTGAAGCTGACCTACGGCGCCATCACCGGGTCGCAACGCCTGCGGGCCGCGGTGGCGGCGCTGTATGCGCAGCAGTCCCCCGACAACGTGCTCGTCACGCACGGCGCCATCGGCGCCAACGCGTTGCTGTACGCGACGCTGGTCGAGCTGGGCGACCAGGTGGTGTCGGTGTTCCCCACCTATCAGCAGCACCACTCGATTCCAGAGGCATACGGGGCCGACGTGCGGCGCCTGACGCTGCGCGAAGACCACGGCTTCCTGCCCGACCTCGACGAACTGGCACGCCTGGTTGGCCCACGGACGAAGCTCATCGCCATCAACAACCCCAACAACCCGACCGGGTCGCTGATGGACGAGTCGCTGTTGCGCGGTATTGCCGACATCGCCCGGACGTGCGGCGCCTACGTGCTCTGCGACGAGGTCTATCGCGGCACCGATCAGCACGGCAACGGCTACACCGCGTCAATGGCCGACATCTATGACAGAGGCATCAGCACGGCGAGCATGTCCAAGACGTACTCGCTGGCGGGCTTGCGGCTTGGGTGGATCGCCGGGCCGGCCGAGGTGCTGACACGCGTGGAGGTCCATCGCGACTACACGACCATCAGCGTCGGGATGCTCGACGACTACTTCGCAGCGCTGGCCCTGGAACACCGCGACGCGTTGCTGCGCCGCAACCACGCGATCCTGCGCGGTAACCTGGCGATCCTCGACGCGTGGGTCACCGCTGAGCCGTCGGTGTCGTACGTGAAGCCGCAGTCGGGCTGCACGGCGCTCGTGAAGTACGCCTTCGACCTCCCCTCGCGCGACTTCTGCGTGCGGCTGCTCGCGCAGCACGGCGTGATGTTCACGCCCGGAAGCGCGATGGGCATGGAAGGCTACGTGAGGGTCGGCTTCGCGAACAACCGCCGCGATCTCGAGACCGGGCTGGCGCTGACCAGCACGTTTCTGGCGTCGCTTGGCTGATGCGGGACACGAGATCCCGCGTCTGGGCCGCCGGCCCGAGCGCACACGGCCCTGCCACCGGACACGCGGGGCGCAGTCGCCCCTACGCGAGCGGTCCGTATCCAGGCGTCGACGTAAAAGGGCCGGCAACGACCAGGCGTCCGGAGTCGAGCCGAAGAGGCAGCGCTGGCAGTGCACGATGTGCCGGACCGCCGATCACCACACCTGACTCGCGGGGGTCGAACGTCGACTGATGGCAACTGCAGTAGATGGTCTGGCTGTCGCCCAGTGACTCATCGACCTCGCAGCCGTTGTGGGTGCAGATGGCCGAGTAGGCCACGACGTCGTCGGCCGCCCGCGCCCGCGAAGATTCGGCCAACGTCGACGGGTTGAGCCGCGCCACGATGATCTGGTGCATGGCGAAGTTCTTCGGCGTGGTGCCGGTGGGAGGAATGGCCCACACCATCAGGCCGCGACCGTCATACGGCACGTCGTCGGGCGCGATGGGAATCAGGTTGGGGTCGCCGACCCGTACGAGCAGGTCGCCGGTTGCAGGTGCCGGCCCAGGCGCGTCTTGCGCAGCGGCACGAATGGGGGTCAGCCACGCCAGCACCAAGCCGGCGGCGCCTCGAAGCACGGTGCGGCGCGCACAGTCGGTCGAACGTACAGGGGAAACGGATCCAGATTCAGACATCAGATCCTCATGCTACGGCGTCAGCCCCACGGGCGGAAAGAGGAAAACCAGCGGGCCGATGAGCCCGAGGCATTCCCCACGGCCCAACGATGGGCTACACTCTCCGCGCTGAGTGGTGCCTGGCCCTGATGGCCTGGCAGCCTTCGAGGGGGCACGGATATGACCAGGGAACACGGGCGCGCAGACACCGAAGAGACTCGCACCAGCCGCCGCCACTTCTTCAAGTTGCTGGCCGGCAGTCCCGCCCTGGCCCTGGCCTACCCTGCCTTGTCGCCCGTCTGGCAGCGGGAAGTCGACCGCGAACTGGCGCGCGCGCGGGCAACCCGCACGGTCTGTGCCGACTGCGGCCAAGAGTTTCACCTGCCGCAGGTGCAGCCCATGCGATCGACAGCAGCCCAGGCTGGCGCGGCCCAGCCGCCGCTGGCGCTCGACGTGCATTTGACCGGACAGCTGGTCGAAGCGGCCGACGACGCCATCAACGTGTGGGACTTCGAGCAGGTGGCCCACGCCAACGTGCTGCCGCAGCACTGGGCCTATATCCACATGGGCGTCGACGACTTCGAGACGCGCCGGGCCAATCGTGAGGGATACCAACGCATTGCACTGAAGGCCAGGCGCCTCGGTCCCGATGTGAAGCTCGACACGTCGGTGACGCTGTTCGGCAAGAAGTGGAACACCCCGCTCTTCCTGTGTCCGGTCGCAGCGCTCGAGGCGTATCACACGGAAGGCGAGAGCGGCGCGGCCCGCGCGGCCCGCGCGCGCGGGATCCTGCAGGTGCAGTCGCACCAAAGCTCACAGTCGTACGAGGCGATCGCCGAGGCCCGAGGCGAGCCGCATTGGTTCCAGCTGTACGCCAATTCGGACTGGGACATCAACAAGCGCACGCTCGACAAGGTGGCGGCCGCCGGCTGTCCCGTGCTGGTCTGGACCATCGACCTCATCGGCGGCAGCAACCGGGAACTGTCGCGCCGATCGCAGGGCAGCGAAGGCTACGACCGGCCCCTCTGCCAGAGTTGCCACAACCACCAGAAGGGTTATGAGCGCCCGATGCACCGCGGCGTATCCGGGCCTCCTGGACCGCGCCCGGCCTTTGACTGGGACTACGTCAAGCGCCTGAAGGACGCCAGCAAGATGAAGGTCGTGCTGAAGGGCATCGTCACGCGCGAAGACGCCGAGATGGCCATCCAGAGCGGCGCCGACGGCGTGTTCGTGTCGAACCATGGCGGCCGCGCCGAGAACAGCCTGCGCGGTTCGATCGACAGCCTGCCGGAAGTCGTCGCGGGGGTGAAGGGCCGGGTGCCCGTGATGATCGACAGCGGCGTGCGACGCGGTGCCGACATCTTCAAAGCGCTGGCACTCGGCGCCGACGCGGTGGGCATCGGCCGGCCGTATGTGTGGGGGCTGGGCGCGTTTGGTCAAGCGGGCGTCGACAAAGTGATTCAGCTGCTACTGGCTGAGTTCACCATGGTGATGCGGCAGACCCGCACGGCCACCCTCGACCAGATCGGCCCGCAGCACCTCGCGCCTGGCTCCACGGCCATCATGATGCGCGAGAATCGCCAGGGGTTCGGGCTGTGAGTCGCCAAGCGATCGTTGTCGGTATCGCCGCCGTCCTGCTGCAGGTGGCAGCCGCGTCGGCGCAGTCGTCCAACGTGGAATTCACCGTGTCTGGCAGTTCCACGGTGCGCAACTGGACGTGCAGCGCGCAGGGCGTGATTGCGGTCACGCCAGGCACGTCGGCTATACCGGCACCAGGTTTCGCGTCTGGCGTGCAGGCGGCCACGGTGACGGTGCCGCTCAAGGCGTTCAAGTGCCCCAACGACGAGATGACCCAGCACCTGAACGAGGCCATGAAGTCGGCCGAGTTCCCCGAGGTCGTGTATCGGCTGGAGAAGTACGACATCGCCGGGACGCAGGCGCAGGCCACTGGCACGATGACGATTACCGGCGTGTCGAAGCCCGTGAGCGTGCCGGTGAAGCTTACGGCATCGGACAAGGGCGTGCAGGTCGAGGGCGACACGAAACTCGAGTTTGCGACCTTCAATATAGAGCCGCCCGCGGTGTTTCTGGGCATGCTGAAGGTTGGACCGCAGATTCGCGTCAGCTTCAAGGGCACGATCGCGCGCTGAGCTGGCGTGAACGCGAGGGCATGGACCACGACGAGGTCGATAGTCTCTATCAGGGGCCGCTCGACGCGTTCATCAGCGCGCGCAACGCGCTGGCGAAGGCCACGCGCCGCGCCGATCTGAAGACGCTGCCCAAGCCCAGCCTTCCGGCCTGGGCGATCAACCAGCTGTACTGGCATCACGGGCCTGTGGTGGACCGGCTGGTGGCGGCCGCCGACGCGGTACGCGGCCAGCATCAGCGCATGCTAGCGGGCGAGACGGCCAACCTCAGGGAGGCCGAATCCGCCCATCGTGACGCGATGCGCGACGCGGTGGCGGCGGCCAGAGACGTCCTCACGCTGGGTGGCCACGCGCTGACGTCCGCCACCCTCGACACCATCCGCGACACGCTGCGGTCCCTGCCGTCGCCTGAGGCGAACGGGCGACTCGTGCGCCCGCTGGCGCCACGAGGGCTGGACGCCCTGTCGGGACTAGCCGTGGCCGCGCGTCCCGGGCCTGCGCCCGTGGTGCCTCGTGATTCCCCGCGAGCGACCACCGACGACGCGGCCGCACGACTCCGCGATGCCCGCGCGGCAGAGGCGGCGGCGCGTGAGCGCGAGGCACGGCGCCAGCACGCCGACGCCGCGCTGGCCGACGCGCGGGCTGGCCTGGCGCGGGCCGAGGCGGC
>JANNEJ010000493.1:0-3100 GCA_031378585.1 Acidobacteriota bacterium
CAGGCGACACGCCGTTGAACGTCAGGCGCGCCAGGTTGGTCCCGTTCGGGATGCGTTCGAGGGTCACGCGCGGATGCTTCGCGATGGCCGTATAGAAGGCTTCCGACACGGCTACGGCGCTCTTGAGCCGGCCCTCGAAGCCGTCCATGAAGTGCCGGGCCACGAGCGCCGCGTTCCAGCCCACGGCCAGATTGCCGCCAAACATGCGCCGCGTGTGGAACATGCCGTCGAGCAGCGCGGCGGGGCCCGCAAGGATGGCTCCAATCCCGCAGTTGAAGTACTTCCAGAGCGACACGTAGACCGTGTCGAACGGCGCCGCGTAGTCGGCCGGCGAGATGCCGGTGTAGGCCGACGCGATGAACAGACGCGCGCCGTCCAGGTGCGTCCCGATGCCGCGGTCGCGGGCCAGCGCCGCGATGTGGCGGGCCTCGTCCCAGTCGAACATCTGGCCCGACAGCCGGCGAATGGGGCTCTCGATCGCGAGTGCGCCCACGTCGGTGGCCACGCGTCCGCCGGCCGTGCGCGTCAGCACGTCTTCCACCTCGGCGCGGGTGAAGGTGGGGCGGCCGGCCCCGAGCGGCATCAGCGTGAGTCCCGACAGCGTCTGGCAGGCGTCGCCCGTGTCGTTGTAGATGTGGCTCGGTTCGGGCACGATCACGCGACGCTTGGGTCCGGCCAGCGCGCGCAGCGCCAGGTGATTGGCCAGCGTGCCCGACGGCATGAACACCGCGCGCGGCTTGCCGAGCAGTTGCGCCCAGTGGCGCTCGAAGCGCTCCACCTCGCCTCCCAGCAGGTAGTTGTCTTCCGTCACCTCGGCCCGCTGGCACAGTTGGTCGAGCAGCGCCGCATACTCGCGCGGCGTGATGCCGATGCCGTCGCCCGACAGATGCACCGTGCGACTCGACGGCTCCGGCGCGCCGGCCGCAAGTGGCGCCACATACGGTACACACCCGAACCCGGCGACCGCACCGACCGTTTCGACGAACCCGCGCCGTGTGACGTGCGACATGCATCCTCCGTGACGTGACTCGAGCGTGACCCGGGCGCGACGGGTCGAATTATAGCCGCGCCTCTTGCGTGGCGAGACTTCTCTGCGTGTTCCACGATAGGATCGGATTCTGGCCCAGAGTTCCATGGATATTCCGTACACCAGCCATACGTTCGCCAACGGCCTTCAGGTCGTCGTGCACGAAGATCGCCACATTCCGATGGCGGCGGTCAGTGTGTGGTATCACGTCGGCTCGCGTCACGAGCAGCCCGGTCGCACGGGCTTCGCGCATCTGTTCGAACACCTGATGTTCAAGGGGTCCGCGCATCATCCTGACGGCTACTTCGAAGCGCTGCAGGAAGCCGGTGGCCTGGTGAACGGCTCCACCAACACCGACCGTACCAACTATTGGGAAGTCGTGCCGTCGCAGTCGCTCGAGCTGGCGCTGTGGATGGAATCCGATCGGATGGGGCACCTGCTGCCGGCGCTCAGCGAGGCGAAATTCACCACCGAGCGCGAGGTGGTGCTGAACGAGCGGCGGCAGAACTACGAGAATCGCCCCTACGGACTGTCGAGCGTGGCGCTGGCCGAGGCGCTCTACCCTGAGGGCCACCCATACCGGTGGGTCACAATTGGCGCGCCCGCCGATCTCGTGGCCTCGAGCGTGGATGACGCCCGCGCGTTCTTCCGCGCCTTCTACCATCCCGGGAACGCGTCCATCGCGATTGCTGGCGACGTGGATGCGGCCGAGGCGATTGGGCTGGTCGATCGCTACTTCGGCGACCTGCCGCCCGGGCCCGCTGTGATGCACCCGCGGCGCACGGCCCGCCTGACTGCCGACGCCCGCCTCGCGCTCGAGGACCGTGTGGAGTTGCCGCGGCTGTCGCTGGCCTGGCACACGCCCGAGATGTTTCACGACGACGATGCCGCCATGGATATTGCCGCCGACGTGCTCTCGAACGGCAAGACGTCGCGGCTGTATCGCGCGCTCGTCTACGACACCCGCCTGGCGGCCGACGTGTCGGCCATGCAGGCCTCTCGCGAGATGTCGAGCGTGTTTCACGTCGTGGCCACGGTTGTGCCAGGCAAAACGCTTGCTGAGGTGGACGACGTCGTGTCGCGCACAATTGAAGAGCTCGCCACGACCGGGCCCACGACCGATGAACTGGCGCGCGCCACCGCGCGCGCCGAAGCACAGTTTGTCTACCGCGTGCAGACCATTGGCGGCTTTGGCGGCAAGTCGGATCAGCTGAACGCGTACAACGTCTTCACCGGATCGCCCGGCTACATGCGCGCCGACCGTGATCGCTACGCGCGCGCCACGGCCGAATCGGTGGCCGGCGCCGTGGCCCGGTGGCTGCGCGACGCGCCCCGGGTGGCCTTGAGTGTGGTGCCGCGCGGCGAGACGGCGCTCGCGCTGCCGGGCTCGCACAAGGTGTGGCCCTCGTGATCGCCGTGGACCGCTCGCGTCTGCCGGTGTCGGGCGCGCCCCGCCCGTTCGTGTTTCCGTCGATCACCCGCACGTCGCTCGGCAACGGCCTCGACCTGCGCGTGGTGCCGCACGATGCCGCGCCCGTCGTGTCGATGGCCGCGGTGGTACGGGGCGGGTCGGCGGCCGACCCGGCCTCGCGCGCGGGCCTGGCGGCGTTCACGGCGGACCTGCTCGACGACGGCGCCGGCGACCTCGATGGTCCGGGCCTGGCCGACGTGCTCGCGCGCATCGGCGCCGAGGCCGACATCGAGGTGTGGCCCGATGCCACCGTGGTGAGCATCACCACCATGGCCCGTTACGCCGAGCGCGCGCTGGCGCTGCTGGCCGACCTGCTCGTGCGTCCCCGGTTCGCCGACTTCGACGTGGACCGCGTGCGCCTGCTGCGGCTCGATCGCCTGCGCCAGATGCGCGCGCAGGCCGCGACCCTTGCCGATCGCGCGTTCACGCGCGCCATCTACGGGCGGCATGCCTACGGGCACCCAGGCATCGGGCATCCAGCGGCCGTGCGGGCCACGACCGCCGACGAGATTCGCGCCTTCCATCGCGACACGTGCACGCCGCCTGCCACCTCGCTCGTCGTGGCCGGGGCCATTGCTCCCGCCCGGGCCGTGGCGCTGGTC
>JANNEJ010000456.1:0-2441 GCA_031378585.1 Acidobacteriota bacterium
CGCCGGAACTGCACCCAGTTGTAGCGGATGGAGAGGAAGAGCCCTGACCCGAGCAGCAGCCAGACGACGAAGTACTGGAACAGGTAGGTCGTCAGCGTGTCGATGAATTGAGCCATCACCTACTTTGCAACGTTGAAGTTCCGGCGGCCCGCCGACTGGCCATCGAGCAGCACTTCCACGCTGTAGTCGCCCTCGGGGAATCCGGTCGTGCTCTGCAGGTGGAACTCGGTGGCGCCAGCGCCCTGGAAGGACACCTGCTTCGAGCGCTCACTGAGCAGCTGGGAGCCGAAGTACCACTTCACGCTGACCGTGCCCTCGCCGCGGGCGGGGTTCAACGCCGCCACATACACCGTCTCACTGGGCTTGAACGTGGCGGTCTGGCTGGCCAGGCTGTTGTCGGCATTGAGGGAGCGGCCCAGCTGAATGGCGCCCACGGTCAGTGGCTGAGAGCAGGCCGAGAGCACCACGCAGGCGGCCAGGGCGGTGAGCCCCCGAGAAAGTCGAACCATGGACATATTCTAGCCGTCACAGCACCTTCCGGTACTGCAGGAACCCACTGCGATTGGCGATGCGGTCGTAGAGCGCCATGGCGTCGGTGTTGGATTCGTGCGTGAGCCACCAGACCCGTGAGCAGCCGCGCTGCGCGGCATCGGCGTAGACATGCTCGATGAGCTGGCGGCCCACCCCGTGCCCGCGCAGACCCGGTTTGACGAAGAGGTCTTGCAGGTACATATAGTCGCCGCTCGTCCAGCAGCTGCGGTGCTCGATGTAGTGCACGAAGCCCACCACCTCGCCCGCCGCCTCCGCCAGCAGCACATGCATGGGCTCAGCCGGGTCCAGCAGCCGATGCCACGTGGTGAGCGTGGTGGCGTGCGGGATGTCGGTCTTGTAGAAGGCCTGGTAGCCGCGCCAGAGGGGCAGCCAGGCGTCGAAGTCGCCGGTTGAGGCAGCACGTAGCGTCGCGGTCAGCATCGGAGCATTCTGTGCCGAGAGGGGTCCCCGCGGCAGGGATCGCGGTCGAAAACCCCCAAAGTTGGGTGATTCCAGCCCAGCCGCACGGCAGCCCTGGGACTTCGGGGCCAACCGGCCCTGGCGAGCGTCTGATGATGCATGGTCCTTTCCACGCCATGAGCAGTACAATTGCGAGCACCACACCGGCGGTCAGCCGGGCGATGGCCAACGCCAGTCTCCGCAGACCCTTGATAAGCACACGCATTGCTGCCATGTTCTCCGCCTTGCGCGGCCGCCCCGCGGTCGTCGAGGTTGCGAGCGCCAAGCTGCCGACCGAGTTTGGCGAGTTCGACATCCGGGTGTTCGAAAGCCGGCTGGACGGCGCCACCCACGTGGCGCTCGTGCATGGGGCCATCGGCGACGGTCAGAACGTACTGGCGCGCGTGCATTCGTCCTGTGTCACCGGCGACATCTTCCACTCGGCGCGCTGCGACTGCGGCGAGCAGCTGCACATGGCGATGCGGCGGGTGGCCGACGAGGGACGGGGCGTGGTGCTATACCTGCACCAGGAGGGCCGCGGCATCGGCCTGGCCAACAAAATCCGCGCGTATGCGCTGCAGGACCAGGGGCACGACACGGTTGAGGCCAACGAGCAGCTGGGCTTTCCGGCCGACTCGCGCGATTACGCCTCGGCGGTGCACATGTTCAAGCTGCTCGGCGTGCGCTCGCTGCGGCTCATGAGCAACAACCCGAAGAAGCTCGAAGGCGTCACCGGCGACATGCTGGTCATCAACGAGCGCGTGCCCATTGAGGTCGCGGTGTCGGAAGCCAACCGGCGCTATCTGACGACTAAGAAGGACAAGCTGGGCCACCAGCTCACGTCGGTCTAGCGTCCGCCCTCACTCTCCCATCGCCCTCGTGCGGGCGGACGACGCGGCATTCCCCTCCGCCTCAACTTCGATGTCGGCCCGGCGGCCGACCGTGGCATCTCCGTCGGGCTCAACTTCGCTCCACCTTGGCGGGACGTCCTGCCGCGCGGAATGACGTGCATCCGAGGCCACGGAGGACCGCCAGGGCAGGTGGTGCTCAGATTTCGCCCTCAGGAGACGCCACGGCCGACCGCCGGGCCGGGGTCACGACCGAAACGACGGACTCAGATTTCGCCCTCACGGGACGCCGCGACCGGCCGCCAGGCCGGGGTCACGATCGGCGCGCGGCAAACAGCCAGGCGACGTCCACCCAGAACGACCACGCGAGCAGCGCCAGCGATCCTGCGGCCAGGGCGAGGGCGGCAGGTGGAGGCGTGATGGGCGCAAGCGCCATGATGAGCGCGGCAATCTGCACGACGCACACGGCTTGACGGCGGCGGCTCGGGGGCAGCGCGCGGTTCATCCACGGCAGCACCAGCGCGGCGGCCACAAACGCGTAGCGCATGAGGCCCGAAGCCAACACCCACGGCCCGGTCAGGCCCGCGCGCCACACGAGCACCG
>JANNEJ010000458.1:0-2064 GCA_031378585.1 Acidobacteriota bacterium
CCGCCTGACGCCTGAACTGCGGGTCGCCGCGGCGTATCTCTACAACGAGGCCACAGTGACCGACGGCGGCGTGGCCAACGCCGCGCTCGTCGGCAAGTATTTGGCGCAAGTGCCCAAGCACCGCGGCTCGGCGCAGGTGTCATACGCGCACCCGAAGATCGTCAATGTGGCCCTCAGCGTGCAGTTCCAGGGCCTGCAGTACAACGACGACCAGAACGTCAACTTCATCCCGGTGGCCACGCTGGTTGAGGCCGGTTACGACGCCGATACGGGCGTCGGTCTGCCCGGCTTCGCGGCCGTTGACGTGTCGGCTTCGCGCAGTCTGGGCCGTCACTTCGAGCTCTTCGTGGGCGCGCAGAACCTGTTCGACCAGGTCTACTTCGTGCAGACGAACCCGTCCACGATTGGCACGCCACGACTGGTCAACGCCGGCGTGCGCGTGCGTTTCGCGGGCCAGTAGAAGGCCGACTCGGGACGCGCCGTTCAAGAGACGGCCGCACGAACGGGCGGCGAGCGCCGGGCGCGGTGTGTCAGGGTTCCTCGGGCAGCAACAGGCTTGTACGCCAGTTGGGCGGCGGGTTTTCGAGCCGCACCCCCATCCCGCCGGTCGTGATCGTGGCCAACGCCGACGCGACCCGCTTGGCCCGCATGACCCGCCCCTGCAGAATCAGCTGCTCGCCGCTCGGCAGGTGCACCTGCAGGTGCACCGTGGCCCCGTTCCGAAGGACGGAATTGGTCGAGACGTACACCCCCCGGGCCGACACATTGGTGACGAGGCCCATGGTCGTGGGACGCTCCGCACCGAACCGGACGGGCAGGCGAGTCTTCTTGCGCAGGCGTTCCCGTTTTTCCATCGCGCCCTCAATATCGCCCAGATTCGGGTTCACTGTCGAGGCGCAGTGGTGCACCTCGTTCCAGCCGTGCGTCCGTGCGGCTGCGCCCTCCGGAGCGGGCAGCCGTCGTCGCTTCACACTGCACCGGTCTCAGGCCCCAGGCCGAACGATCCTGCCCGACGTGCGGAATCGCCGGTAGTTGGTGCAATGTTGAACGCCGCGCTCATGTCGCGCACGCAGAGCCTGCGACGCAGAGGGTGATGAGCGCGAGCGCGGGTCTCGCGATTGCGGCCGTCGCGCCGCCGGGAGGTCACGGTGCGTGGTGGCGCCGAGGCGATCAGCGCGGGAGCGCGTTCCACGTACTCTCGGTGATGGCCTCGAGCTGGCGTTCCATCAGGATCTGCCATCCGCCAGGGCTCTTGACGAGCAGTGCTTCGAAGCGGACGTAGCCCGGCGTCGTCACGCCGGCCTTGTCGGTCGTGGCGTAGCGGAAGGCGCCGGCGTGGAAGGCCGTCGTCACGTCGTCCTGACGAGTGGTGAACCGGAAGTCGACGGAGGCGCGCACGCCGTTCTTCTTCGCCGTCACCATGTCGCGACCCCAGCCGTCGAGCGCGGCGGCAATGGGCTTGGTGCCGTCCTTCGACACGAGCACCGCTGCCGGATGATACACGCGGCCCATGGCCACGATGTCGTCGTCGACGACCGATTTCGCCACGGCCTGCCACACCTGGCGGTCGATGTCGGCGGAGGACGGTGCGGCGGCGCCGACAGGCACGCCTGCAAGAGCCGCAAGCACGACGGCGCGGGGCAGCCAGGAACACAGGATGTTGGGCAGTGGCATTGGGATGTACTCGGGGTGATTCGGCGCAGCGTATCACCATCCCCGGGTGTGCGAGGCGCGACCGCCGGGTCAGCAGGCATAGCTTCCTATCTGGAAGCACGCGTTCCAGTCGCGACACGATCACGACCAGCACTCCGCGATAGCGGGGTTGGTATAGACCTTCGGCCCGTAGATCGGCCTCAGGGCACGGTCAACACCAGTTCGTTCGAGGCAATGCTCGTTCCGCACGCGTTCCTGGCAATGACGCGCAGGTGATAGGACCCCGCAGGCACTCCCCCGGTCCCGAACGTCGTCACCGGCCCGAGGTCTAACGACCCGATGTTGGCCGCGCCGGGGCTCGAACCGGCCTGGAGCACGTAGGTCGCCGGGTTCCCGGTGGCGGCATCCCAG
>JANNEJ010000505.1:0-2844 GCA_031378585.1 Acidobacteriota bacterium
CACGTGGCTGACGGCTTTCGTGACGCCTTTGCCGAGGAAGCGTGTCTTGTCGCCGTCGCGCAGTTCGAGCGCTTCGCGTTCTCCAGTGGAGGCGCCCGACGGCACCGCCGCGCGGCCGCGCTCGCCGCTGGCGAGAAAAAGATCTACTTCAACGGTGGGATTGCCGCGCGAATCGAGGATCTCGCGTCCGCGGATGTCGACGATGTGCACAGTGGCGCTCCTGGCAGGGGCCCTGGGGCGGCCCCGCATGATCTTCGCCGGTCAAGTATCGCAGGAAAGCCGCGCCCCGAAACCGCTCGCCTCCGCGCCTTGCGCACACGGCATGCAATCGCGAGTGACGGTGCGCACCGCCGTGGCTAGGTGCCGTCCACGCCGCGTTCACGCGTCAACGCGTCGGCGTCGATCGGCGGCACGAGTGGCTCGTCGTCGACGGTGACCACGACGATGCCCCGGTCGGTCACCGTGTGGCGGGCACGGTCGGCGTCCTCGTCGTAGCCGATGACGGCGCCGCGCGGAACCAGCACGTCGCGGTCGATGATGGCGTTACGGATGCGGGCGTGGCGACCCACCTGCACTCCCGGCATCAGGATGGAGTCGTCGACCGTGGCGAAACTGTGCACGCGCACGTTCGGGCAGAGGATGCTGCCCTTCACGCGGCTGCCAGAGACGATGCAGCCTGGCGAGATCACCGAGTCGAGCGCCGTGCCCGTGCGTCCGGAGTCGGCGAACACGAACTTGGCGGGCGGCGCCTGCGGCTGGTGCGTGCGCATCGGCCACTCGGGGTCGTAGAGATTGAACTCGGGATTGACGTGGCACAGGTCCATGTTGGCCTCGTAATACGCGTCGAGGGTGCCGATGTCCCGCCAGTACTTCGCGCCCTTCTTGTTCTCGTCGTAGAAGGCGTACGCAAAGACCTGGCCCGACGGGATAAGGGCCGGAATGATGTTCTTGCCGAAGTCGTGATGACTGGCCGGGTCGGCGGCGTCGCGCTCGAGCGCCGACGACAGCACGTCCAAGTTGAACACGTATATCCCCATCGACGCCAGCGTCAGGTGCGGCTGGCCGGGCATCGGCGCGGGCGACGTGGGTTTTTCGTCGAACCCGACGACCCTGCTGTTGGCATCGACGGCGACGATGCCGAAACGGTCGCCGTCCTCGATCGGCACCTCGATGGTGGCAAGCGTCACCGCTGCGCCCGACTCTTCATGCGCGCGCAGCATGCGCCGGTAGTCCATCTTGTAGACGTGGTCACCGGCCAGCACCACCACGTGCCGCGGGGCCTCGCGTTCGATCGAGTACAGGTTCTGGTACACCGCGTCGGCGGTGCCCAGGTACCAGTGCTCGCCCACGCGCTTTTGCGGCGGCAGGATCTCGATGAACTCGCCCAGTTCTTCTGACACGATGCTCCATCCCATCCGGATGTGCCGGTTGAGCGAGAGCGATTTGTACTGCGTGGCGATAAAGATGCGGCGCAAGCCCGAATTCAGGGAGTTCGACAGCACGAAGTCGATGATTCGGTAGGGGCCGCCGAAATACACCGCCGGTTTGGCCCGCTCGCGGGTGAGCGGCGTCAGGCGTTCGCCCGCGCCACCGGCGAGCACAATCACGAGCGTGTCGTCCCGGACCATGACGGCCTCCCAAGGCAAATGCCGCAGCTCCTCTTGGAAGCCTGAGGGCAGCGACACCCCCAAACATCCACCGGCCAACTGCACCCGCGAATCTATCACGGCCGATCGACCGCGCGGCGACGGCGCAAACCCAATTCGAACAGCAAGTTAGGGTCGTTGACAGGCCGGAATTCAGCCAATATCATTGCAGACTCAACCTTATTACCGCCCTTTTCTCTGGAGTGATTCATGAAGTTCAAGGTCCGTGGTCTCGCGCTGGCGATGGCTGCCGTCCTCGTTGCTGGTCTGCCTTCCGCGGCGCTGGCGCAGAAGGACGACAAGAAGCGAAGCAAGCAGGAAAAGGAAGAAATCGAAACGATCGTCAAGGCCGTGGATGCCGCCATGGCCGGCCAGCCCGCGCCGTCCGACGTGCAGATGAAGATTGAACCGGTCTTCTTGAAATCCCAGGAGGCCCGTGTCTTCGTGCCGTTCACGATTGAGCTGACCGGTCTGCCCCAGAAGGACGCCGTGCTCTACATTCGCGTGGTCGATCCCGCCGTAGCGGTGGATCCGAAGAAGAAGGTTGAGTACCCCTGGGACGACGTGCACTTCGTACCGGCGGCGCAACTCGGTGGGACGCCTGCCCGTCTGAATCGCGTGTTCATGGCGAAGCCCGGCACCTACGACCTCTACATCATGGCCAAGGAACGGATGCCCGAGAAGGCGCCGAAGAACACCGTGGTCAAGTCAGGGCTGTTCAAGGGCAGCATCACCGTGCCGGACCTGAGCACGGAGTTCACCACCAGTTCGATTCTCGTGGCCGACAAGGTCACCATGCTGACGGCACCGCTCTCGATGGACGAGGCCCGCGAGCGCCCGTTCTCGTTCGGGCTGCAGGAGCTCGAGCCGGCCGCCGACACGAACTTCACGAAGGCCGAAGAGCTCTCGATCTTCTTCCAGGTCTACAATCCCGGCCTGAACGCCAATGGCAAGCCCGACCTCACGATGGAATACAGTTTCATGCGGGTTGAGGGCGGCGAGGCGAAGTTCTTCAACATGACCAACCCCCAGGCCATCAACGAGAGAAATCTGCCGCCGCAGTTCGACCCGGCCAAGTTCCCTGTGCCCGGCGGCATCACGGTGCCGCTCAAGAGCTTTCCCGAGGGCGAGTTCAAGCTGGAAATCAAGGTCACCGACAAGACGTTGCGCGTCAACACCTTGCTCGACGTCTTGTCGG
>JANNEJ010000512.1:0-2463 GCA_031378585.1 Acidobacteriota bacterium
GTGGCGCGGGCGCCGTGCCGGGCATCACCACCGCGATGCGCTCGCGTGCCACGCCGTAGTCGGCTTCGAGCGCCCGTCCGGTCGCGTGGCTCGTCACCACGACGCCGCACGTGCAGGCCAGGGCGCGTTGCTCGCTGGCCATCAACATCTGCACAGCCCGGGTCTCGAGACCGGTTTCGTCGGCGAGCGGATGATGTACAAGGCCGACGAACCTCAGCCGGTGTGCCTCAGCTTCGGCCTCCTCGGCCATCGCGCCAAAGGCCAGCCCGTCGGCCAGCACCAGCATGCCGTCTGGCAGTGCGGCCAGCGCGCCAGCGGCGTGTGCGCGCGCCTCCGGCGTGGCATACGGGAAGCTCCCGTCGAGCAACACGACGCCCACGCGCCACCCCAGGTCGCGCAATCCGGCCACGATCTGGCGGTCGTAGCCGTAGCCGCCGGTGCGCAGGTTGAGATCTCCGGGCACGAGCAGCGTGACCGCTCGCAGCGAGTCGCCGAGAGCGACTGTGTGAGTGCCCTCGCTCATCGCTGGTTACTGCCCCAGACGGCCTTCGTAGGCCGCCGACGCCACGTGCGATTCGGCCAGGCTCACGCGCGCCCGCTCGATGCCGTGCGCGCCGGGGCCCAGTTGGCCCGCGCGAATCGCGGCGTCGAAACGGTCGAAGACGACGCGCGCCATGAACTCGGTCGTGGTGTTCTTCCCGGTGAATTCCGGCAGCTCGTCGAGGTTCTTGAAGTTGAACGCGGCCAGCACCTCGCCGAGCACGGTCGTGGCCAGGCCGATGTCGACCACGATGCCGTCGTCGTCCAGCTCTGGGCGGTGGAACTCCACGTCTACGACGTAGGTGGCGCCGTGCAGGGCCTGCGCGGGGCCGAAGACGGCGCCGCGGAAGCTGTGGGCGATCATGAAGTGGCCGCGAACGAGCACGCTATACATGGAAGGGAACCTGGTGTGATGGAAGTCGATTGACCTCAGGAGGGACCGTCGCTGGCGGCAGCATACCGCACGCGATGGCACAGCGTCCGGCTGCGAACGCTCGTCAGCAACGGCATCAGGCCGGGCAGCTCGTCGAGCGAGCCCTCGCTCGTGATGAGCGCGTCGAGCACGGGATCCGCCAGTAGCGCCAGCGCCGCGCCGAGGCGACGCGCATAGGTCCAGCGCGCACGCCGGTCGGCCGGCACGTGGCCGACCTGCGACGACTTCAGCGTGAGCCGCTGCGCGTGAAACCCTTTACCAAGCGCCGCGGTCACAGGCCGGTCGCCGTACCAGCTCAGCTCCACAACCGTGGCTTCGAATCCCGCCAGCGAGAGCGCAGTGTCGAGGCCCGAGGGTGCGCCGCTGGCGTGAATGACGAGGTCGCGCGCGTCGGCTGCGTGTGCGGGCCGGGCGAAGCCCACGCCCAGATGCCGCGCCACCGTCTCGCGGTCTGCCGCGACGTCCACAAGCTGCACGTCGCACCCAGGAATCCGTCCTGCAAGCCACGCGGTCAAGCAGCCCACCGTGCCACCGCCCACCACCGTGACGCGGTCGCCCGGCAACACGCGCGCGTCCCAGATGCCGTTGAGCGCCGTCTCCATATTGGCGGCGAGCACCGCGCGTCCGGCCGGCACGCCGCCTGGCACGAGCGTGACGGCCGAGGCCGGCACGACATATCCGGACTGGTGCGGGAACAGGCAGAAGACGGTGCGTCCCGTCAGGTGCACGGGCCCGGATTCCACCTGGCCCACGCTGGCATAGCCGTACTTCACGGCGCCGGGGAAGTCGCCCGCCTGAAACGGCGCGCGCATCCGCTGATACTCTTCGGGCGGGACGCGACCGTGAAACACGAGCGATTCGGTGCCGCGGCTGACGCCGCTGAAGAGCGTACGCACCACGACGTCGTCGGGGGTGGGACTGGGCAGCGCCTCGTCGCGGATCTCGCCGCGTCCGGGCGCCACGGTCCAGAACGCGCGGGCGTCACGGGTCATGAGCGTCTTCAGCATAGCGTGGGCGGTTGCCGGTGACGCGGCCCACGACGGCCGCCACGACCGCCGCCACGACTGCCGACCGGCTCGTGACGCGCGCGGCGCTCCTGGCTGGGGCCGGCACCGGCGCGATCACCGCGCTTGCCGTCACGGTGCAGCCCGCGTTTGCGCTTGGCCAAGGCTTCCCGGTACGCGTGGCGTTCATCAGTGCCGGCGTGATGATCGTGGCGCTGGCCGGGTTGCGTCACCACCATCGGTTCGCGCGCGTGGGCCCCGCCAACGTGGTGACCGGCACGCGCGGGTTGCTGGTGGCGCTGCTGGCGGCCGTGGCCCTCGAGCCCACTGGGCACGTACTCGGCTGGTGGCTGGTTGGCACGGCGACTGTCGGCGCTTCGCTGGATCTGGCCGATGGCTGGCTTGCGCGGCGCACCGGCCTGGCGAGTGCCTTTGGCGCGCGCTTCGACATGGAGATCGATGCGCTGCTGGTCCTGGTCTTGTCGG
>JANNEJ010000518.1:0-2078 GCA_031378585.1 Acidobacteriota bacterium
CAGGATATCCACGTCAGCGTAGGACGCACAGACGGATGGGCCGGGTCCTCACTGGTGACCCCAACGTGATGTGAGGAAGGCCACGAGCGGAGCCTTCTCGTCAGCCGACACCTTCGCGCCCCAGCGCACCATCTTGTCCACTTCGCGGCCCCAGCCGGCGCTCGTCAGGCGCTGCTGTGCCGACTGGTCGTCGTCGTGACATACCCGGCAGGCTCGCGTGAACACGGTCTCGCCGGCCGCCACGGCGGCGGTGTCGTGCGACGCGGTGGGCCGCACGCCGAACTGTCGGGTCAGATAGGCGACGAGCACCGGCCGCTCGTCAGGCGAGAGCTTCGCGCCCCCGCGCTCCATCTTCGCGACCTCGCGATCCCAACCCACAGGCGAGAGCCGCTGCGACACGATGAGGTCCGCGTCGTGGCAGCCGATGCACTGTACGCGCGCCACTTCGACGCCCGCGCCGTCAGGAAGCGTCACGGGGGGCGCTTGGGCGTCGACCAGAGCCGCGCTGGCCACGACCGCGGCGGCACACGCGACGGCGCGCAGCCGGGTCGACACGCCGTCCGTCATGCCTTGACCTCCACGCGAACCGTATCGGGCGCGTTCCACAGATAGCCTGACGGATTCCACGCTGGCACCACCGGCTGCACGGCGCCACGGCTGTCGGTGGCACGCGACAGAATCGTGTGCGTGTCCTGCGTCGTGGCGGTGAACGTGAACTCGAAGCGCCGCCACGCGTATTTCACGGCTTGACCGGCAAGCGTCGCGGGCTGCCACGTGGCACCGGAGTCCACCGACACGTCCACCTTCGCGATGTCGCGGTCGCCGGCCCACGCAAACCCGGCCACGGTGACCGGTCCCGGCGGCACCACGGTGCCATCCAGCGGCCGCGTGATGAGCGACTTCACCACCAGGCCGGTGAGCGGCGCCAGATCCCTGGGATCGACCGCCGCGCCTGGGGCGACCCGCTTGGTCGGATAGCGGTAGCCGGTCTGCACCCAGAAGCCCTCGTGTTCCTTCGCGGCAACCGTGAGTGTGGTGAGCCACTTGATGGCATACGCGCCTTCCCAGCCGGGGACCACGAGCCGCAGCGGAAAGCCGTGGGCCAGGGGCATCGGCTGGTCGTTCATGGCGTAGGCCACGATGGTGTCGGGGTCGAGCGCCTTTGGCATCGGCACCTGCCGCACAAACGGCGGCTGCGTGCCCATCGGCCGGTCGGCGCCGCTGGCGTGCACGTGGGTCATGCCGGCCTTCACGCCCGCGCGCTTCAGCAGCTCGGCAAGCCGCACGCCTGTCCACTTCGAGGTGCCGACGGCGCCCTTGCGCCACTGAATGCCCGCCACGGGCGGGTCGAAGAACACGCGGCCGTTGCCGGCGCACTCCAGTGTGACCGTGACCGAGGCCGAGGGCATCTGCTTGAGCTCGGATAACGAGAGCGTCAGAGCCGTACCGACTTCGCCGCCCACGGTCAGTTTCCACGCGGACTCATCGGGCGCGGCGGGAACGGGCATGTGGCAGCGCACATAGAACGCGTCGTTCGGTGTAAGGAAACTGTCGAGCAGCGCCACCGGGGTTTCGTAGTCGGGCGGCCGCACCGAGCGGGCCACCAGGCGTGCATCTTTACCGGACAGGGCTTGTGCTGCCATGGACGCAGGCCACACCGCGGCCGCGGTTGCGCCGGCGCTGAGTTGAGCCGCCAGCGCCAGCAGCTCGCGGCGCGACAACGTGTTGGGGTCGATGAGTGCCATGGCCGTGATTATAGAACCCAACCGAGCGATGGGGCCGGCATTCGGCCACGCCTCCACCTACGAGGTGGGTTCCCGGCACGGCACGGGCGCACCGTGTGGCGGCGCGGTCACTGGCTCAGCGGGGCAGGCGAGGATAGCTGCCGGCGGCCGCGCGCAGCAGCTTCACGAACACGTCGGTGTTCTCGTAGACGCCGGTGAACTGCCAGGCGCCTGGTCCGTCGGCGGAGAGCGGCACGTCGGCGGCCGTGTGTCCAGCGAAGGGAAGGGGAAGAGCGAGGGTGTCGCCGGGGCAGCCGAGCGGATCCGGGCATCCGGTGGCGCCATTCTCGATCG
>JANNEJ010000545.1:0-1884 GCA_031378585.1 Acidobacteriota bacterium
CCATCCGCTTCATCTGCGCCAGCGCGTTGTCCAGCTTGTTCTGCAGCAGCTGGCGGCCGATCTCGGGAGACGACTTCGACTGGTTGGTGCCGCTCACGCCGTTGTTCTCGTAGTCGTTGCCGGTGAGGCGATCGGCGCGCACGTGCTGTGGCGCCACGAAGAGCAGCTCGGAGGTGTCGAGGATGTTGGCGTGGTTGCCCACTTGAGCCGGCGGCACGCCGAGGAACTTCGCCGCCCACAGTTCCTGCTCCGCATGGGCTTTGGTGTAGTAGTCGTCCACCCACATCGCCTTGGCGCTACCGGCCCAGAGCGCATTCAGCTTCTCGGCCGCGCTGCGCATGCCGGTGCGGTTGCCGCCTGACTCGCCGAGGAACAGGATGTTCGTGAAGCCGCCGGCCTTCAGGCTGCGGCCCGCGCTCACGAGCAGCTCCACGAAGCGCTCTTCGGGCAACGTGATCGTGCCGGGCTTGCCCATATGACCGCCCACCGTGTCCCAACTGCCTTCGGGCACGTAGGTGACGACTGGCGCGACGAGCGTCTTTCCGAGCCCGCGCGCGACCTTGTCGGCGGTGTAGGTCATGACGAACTTATGTTCGCCGTCGACCATATGCGGCCCCTTCTGTTCGGTGCCCGCGGTGCCCACGATGACACTGGTCCAGCCCGCCTTCACGAGATCGCGCGTTTCGGCCCACGTCAGCTCTTCCAGGAACACCGTATCGGGCGGCGTGCCTCCAGGCGCAGTCGCCGGGGCACTCGCGGGACGTTGGGCCAGGCCCGTCATGCCCAGCAGCAGGACGACGACGGGAACAATCACGAACACGCGTGGTTTCATGCGGAGGCTCCTCGGACCGCTACAGCCTACATCGCCCGAGGAACGGGTCTGTCAACGATCGTCAGCGCTCTGGACACGAGCGACGGGCCGGCTGTCCCCGTTCGCGTGGAACGCGATGATTTTGGCGGGCCAATCCGCGCCGCATGCCTGGCATACGAGTTGCTCTATTCGCGGCAACGGCCCTGATCCCGGCGTCGAGCGCCACGAGGTCACGACGCGGGCTGGCCGGCTGGAGGCATAGTCATGGGCCCACTGAAGGACCTGCTCGCGGTCGACCAACGCAAGACGCTCGAGTTCTTCTTCGTCGGACTCAAGGACGTGTCGGAGGCCGGGGTCGACCAGCGGGAACTGCTCTACAACGCCAGTGTGCTCGCGCACTACGCGCAGGTCTCGACGCAGTCCGACACCGAGTTCCCGACGCCGGCCGCCCTCGGCACCGTGTTCGATCACTTCGTCGGCACGTCCGATGCGCCGATCGACACCGAGATGCTCGAGACCGCCGGCTCGCACTGTCTGCTGATGGCCGGCTTCTTCGAGGATCAGATGAAGCAGCGGCACAACGTGCGGTGGTACGCGCAACTGGGAGCCAGCTTCTACTTCCGCGCAGCCGTGCGGGCGCCGTCACCGACCCGCGCGTTGTTCCTCGACACGATGGCGCGGCACTTCGAGCCGTGGCGTCTGCGCCACGCGAAGCTGAGCCGGGAGCTGCGCGACACGCCGTTCCTGCTGAGCCTGGCGGCGCCGCCCCGCGCGATGTAGCGGCAGTGGCGACCTTGGCAGGCACGTGCCGGCCCAAGCCTCACACCGGGAACACGCTCGCGTCGAAGCCGGCGGGGACGCGTCCGGTCGGCGCAATCAGGTCGTAGGGCCCTCGCCCCAGGAACCGCCCTGACCCTGGCGCCGCGGTCACGACGCCGTCGCGCATCACCACGTCGCCGCGGCGCAGCGTGGCGACGGGCCAGCCCGTCACCTCCATCCCCTCGTACGGGGTGTAGTCGATGACGTGCTGCAGCAGCGCGTTGGTGATGGTGGTGCGCCGCGTGGGATCCCAG
>JANNEJ010000546.1:0-2609 GCA_031378585.1 Acidobacteriota bacterium
CCCACCTTGTCGAAGGCCACTGACATGTGGCGCGGATGGAACAGCCCGAGCAGCGCTTTCGGCGGCGCGCCAGCGAGCATCGTCTTCACGTCGGCGCCCGTGCGCAGCACCGCGAACCCGGCCTGACCGAACTCGCGCACCAGATCGCGGTCGTCTTTGCGCGTGCCGCCGGCCGCGGCCGGCAGGAAGTAGGTGGACCCGCCCCCCATCAGCACGGAGACGCCGTTGCTGGCGCGCTCATCCACGAAGCGGGCCGCGATGTCGTAGTAGGCGTCGCGGAACGACGTGTGCACGGCGTTGCCGGCGGGGGTGGCGTCGATCACCGCGGCGGTCGTGACGATGCCGACGTTGAAGCCCGCGCCGCGGGTGCGCTTGAGCAGCTCGCCGATGTACTCGACCCGGGGGTTGTCGAAGTGGTCCGCCGTGTTGTCGGGATACACACCTACGTGGTTGTTGTTGGCCTTGTGACCGGTCACGTACGCCGACATGCCCGGGGCCGAATCCGTGATGGTGGCGTTCAAGGCCGAGGTCATCACCATTCCCGTGACGTCCATCGTGTCCATGGCCAGGGGCGCGTTGGTCTTGCCGAAGGTCTGGCCGCGCGACACGATGCGCGCGGCCGTGCGGTGCGAGATGCCCATGCCGTCGCCGACGAGCATGATGATGTTCCGCGCGGGGCGCGCGCCCGGTCGCGCCAGCTGCCAGGCGCCGACCTCGTAGGTGGCGGTCATGACGGCGCCGTCGGCGGTGCGCACCGAGAGCTGATGCTGTCCCGCCCGGTCGAAGCGCGCGTCGCGCAGCAGAAAGTTGGTGGACGAGGTCGGCGCCGGCGCCGCCGGCCGCACGTTGGTGTCCGGCGGCGTGCCCGTGCCACTGGCGCCCTTCTCGCCGGTCGGGCCCGGCGCGAGCACGTTGCGAGCCGAGACGTCCACGCCGTCGAGGGTCACATTGAGGCCGCGCGGTGCGGCGGTGGCGCCGGTGGCCTCGACGCGAAGGTCGAACCGTTGTCCGACGGCAAACGTGGCGCCCGAGGGCGGCATGACGCGAAGCCGGGTCTGGGCCACAGCGGGTGCGGCCGCGACCGACAGGCACACGAACAAGGCGGAGGCGAAGCCAGACACGCGCATGGCGCGATGCTAGCACGCACGCTGCCGCGGCACGACGACGGCCCACCAGGCCGTAGCCCGGCGGCGGGCGCCTACCGCTCGAGCTGGTCGAGCAGCGGCCGCCAGCGCCGCCGCGACACTTCTACGACCGTGCCGTTCGAGAGCACGATCTGCCCGGTGCCATCGGTGTGCGGCTTGGCCTCGCGCACGGCGTCGAGGTGCACGACCGTCGCGCGCGACACCTGGAAGAAGCGCGCCGGATCGAGCCGGCGCAGGAGCTGCGCCAGCGTGGGCTGCATCAGCAGTTGCTCGGTGGCGGTGTGCACGCGTGTCTGCCCCTGGTCGAAGCTGAAGGCCACGACCTCGGCCAGCGGCACGACCTTGTAGCGCGCTCCGCGCCTGGCCAGGAAGCGCGTGGGCGACCCTGGCAGCGCTGCGGTGTCGTCAAGATCAGCGCCCGTGCCTGCCGCGAGGGCATCGGCACCGGTCGCGGCCGGCGCGGCCGGCGTGGGCGTCACACGAACGAGCGCGGCATCCAGGCGGGTCCGCGTGACCGGCTTCAACAGATAGTCGACCGCCTGCAGTTCGAACGCATCGACGGCGTGCTGGTCAAACGCCGTGCAGAAGATGATGGCGGGACGCGTTGGCCCGAGTGACGCGGCCACCTCGAGGCCGCTGCAGCCGGGCATCTGGATGTCGAGGAACACGACGTCTGGCGTCAGTTCCTGAATACGCTCGATCGCCTCGACGCCGTCTTCCGCCTCGCCGACGACCTCGACGTCAGGCCGCTCCGACAGCAACTGGCGCAGTCGCCCGCGGGCCGGGGCTTCGTCGTCCACGATCAGTGCCCGCAGGCTCATGCCGTCCTCCGCAGCAGCAGCACCGTGACATCGTCCTGAGTCTGATCGGCGCCCCGATGACGCTGCACCTCGCGCACGATGTCGTCGGCCACCGTGTTCAGGTCAGCGCTCGCACCGCGGTGTGCGAGCATCGCGAGACCCGCCAGGTCGAAGTCGTCGCCCGCGGCGTTGCAGGCTTCGCAGACGCCGTCGCTCATGACAATCAGCGTATCGCCTGGCGCCAGGACGTGCGAGGCCGAAGGGAACTCGACGACGTCCATCAGTCCGACCGCCGGCGCCGTCGACGCCAGCACGGGTGACCAGCGCCCGTCCGGCGACACCAGTACGGCCGCCGGGTGGCCGGCGTTCACGTAACGCACTTCGCCCGTGGCCGGGTCGAGCAGCCCGTGCACCAGGGTCGCGTAGCGGGATCCTTCGGTGGAGGCCATCACGTCGCGGTTGAGCGACGTCATCATGGTGGCCAGCGAGAGGTCTCGCTGGCGGATCGCGGCCTGCCACCGCGCCTGCACGCTCGAGGCGATGAGGCCCGCGGCCATGCCCTTGCCCGAAACGTCACCGAGGACGAAGGCCACCTGGTCATCCACGAACTCGGCGTCGTAGAAGTCGCCGCCTACGCCGCGCGCCGGAAGCGTGCGGGCGCTGA
>JANNEJ010000559.1:0-1556 GCA_031378585.1 Acidobacteriota bacterium
GACGATGCGTTGACGCGCGGCGATGATCGCGCCCGCCTGCTGGCGCTGCAGCATCGCGGCGGCGATCTCGGGCGCGTAGGCGAGATGGCTGATGCGCGCCTCGATCACCTCCACGCCCGCCTTGGCAAGCCGGTCCTGCACTTCGCGCTTCAAGTGGTCGGCGACGGTGGCAGTGTGGCCGCGCAGGGAGGTGTGCGCGTCGTCGTGCGCGTCGTAGGCGTAGCTCGTGGCCAGGTTCCGCAGCGCGGCCTCGGTCTGCACGCGCACGTAGTGCTCGTAGTCGTCGACCTCGAACACTGCTTCGGCCGTGTCGACCACCTTCCACACGACCACCGCGGCGATCTCGATGGGATTGCCCTCGTTGTCGTTCACCTTGAGGTGCGAGCTCTCAAAGTTGCGGATGCGCAGCGAGACCTGGCGTTTTGTCAGGAAGGGATTCGCCCAGCGCAGGCCCGCGACCCGGGCCGTACCGGCGTAGCTGCCGAAGAGCTGCAGCACCCGGCCCTCGTTGGGATTCACCATGAACAGCCCCGCCAGCGCCAACATCGTGACGAGCAGGCCGAGCGCGGCCGCAAGAATCATCGGGAGACGGCCGTTCTGGGCGCCGCTGACCAGGATCCAGCCGAATGTGGGCAGCAGTGCCAGCAGGAGCAAGAGCACGGGCAGCCCGGGGAGTCCGTCGTTCTGACGTTCGCGAAACAACATGAAATCACCTCCATGGTGATTTCTAAGTGATATCATCGAGACATCATTTACGTCAACTGCGAAGGCGCCACTTGATCCGGGTATAGGCCACTCGGAAGCCGTGTCGCTCGGCGTTGCGATGGGACGCGCTGCCTGGCCGCGCGCACATCATCGCCACGTCGCAGCCGTCCTGGCGTGCCTGATGCAGACGTGCACTGAGCAGGGCGAGTTGCGCCCCGCGCCGGCGGTACGCCGGCCGGGTGCTGGCGCCGGCAAGTACCGCCACGCCCTCGTGCATCGCCAGGACCCCGGTGGCGGCCGTGACGCCGTCGGCCTCCGCCACGAAACATCGGGCGTGTGCCGTGCGCGTGTAGACAGTGCCGATGTCGCGTACGAACGGCACGACCTCTGGAAACTCGCTCCAGCCATCCGCACTCGCGTCGGCCCAGGCAGCGCCGAGCTCGGCTCCCTCGATCGCGCGGGCTGGCAGGGCCGGAGCGGTGAGCGCCTCGTGCTCGAGCGACGCGGCCGGGCGGCACATCACGCTCGTGAGTTCGACCGGCACGTAGCCGCGAGCCGACAGCAGCGCCAGCGGTTCGCCGAGCGCGAGCGGACTGACCTCGTGTTCCACCGACGCGCCGCGCTCGAGGAAGAACGCTTCGAGCGCGTCGAGAAGGGCGGCGTCCGGCGCCTCACTCATGCCCAGGCCGAACGTCTGCGTAAGTGGGGAGCCCACCCCGTCGAACATCGCCCAGGTGCCGCGCACGTCACACCAGCAAGTCCCGCGGGCCGGATCGGTGGCGGCGCGGGCCTCCACGAACCGGGCGTTGGCGGCGGCCTCGGCGCGCTCGAGCCGGCGGGCCAGGTCGAGG
>JANNEJ010000572.1:0-4655 GCA_031378585.1 Acidobacteriota bacterium
GGGATCCAGGGTGTGGATGATCACGTTGCCGCGGTTGGCCTCGCGCAGGAGCGCCTGGAAGTCAGGTTCCAGCGAGACATCGAACATCAAGGGAATGCCTCGCGACACGACGACCAGGGTCTTGCGGCCCTCGCGCAGCCCAGAGAGGTGCATCACGAGGGCCTGCAGGGCCGAGATCACCACCTGCGATCGAACGCGCATCACGTTGCGGGTCAGGTTCTGCGATTCCTCGAGCACGCTGCGGCCGATGAAGTTGTCGAGGCGACCTTCATAGGTTCTCAGCTCGCGCACGAGCGCGCCGCGGTCGCGCGTCCACTTGAGCGCGCTCAAGGGGGTAATCGGGTTCATCACCGTCACCAGGTCCTGCGGACCCATCATGGTGCCGATGAAGTCACCGAGCGCCTTGCGCAGCGGCAGCATCTCCTGGGGGAAGCGGTCCAGGTGGTAGTCGTCCATGAACACCGCGAAGACGCGCACGTCATCGCGCCCGGCCTCGGCGATCGCATGGTCCTGCGACCTGATCGCGAGCGCCTCGCCATTGCCGCGCGGCTGGCCGTCGATGCGCACGAGCGAGGCCTGTTCCACCTTCTGGGGGATGCCGTCTTCGGTGAGCTCGAAGTCGTCGGGCGTGAGGTCGGCAATCGGCTGCTCGTCGGCGCCGGTCACCGACACATCGACGAGCACGAGCTTCACACCCGACCGGAACACCGGCGGCTGCACTTCTGCTTGTGGCGTCTGTGTGGCGGGCGGCGTCGGCGGCACCTGGGGAGCAGCCGGCGCCGTCTGGGCCACCTGAGCCGGCACCGGCGGCCCGGCCGCGGCCAGCAGCCCGCACGCCAGGGCCACGACGATGACGACAGCGGCGATGCGCGCGGAGCCCTGGTGCATGGGGTTTACCACTCGGTGCGCTGCACCACGGGCATTTGCAGGGCTCGCTCGCGGTCGAGGTCGAGCGAGCCGACGTGCAGCGCAAGCGGCGACTGCACCCACTTGTAGATCGACTGCATAAAGAGCCGCGCAAAGCGCTCGGCGTAGGCGGCCAGTTGCGCGGGCTCTTGGTCGGGACAGATGCTGACGAGTGCGCGCGCCATGTCGGGCGGCGACATCTTCTCGCCGGCATAGAGCTGCAGGCAGGCGTCGAGGACCGGGAAGGGCATCAGCTCCTGCTCGGCGATCTGGCGGTCGGCCAGTTCAGGGCCAGGCGCCGTTGCCAGGCAGCTGGCGATACCGGCGAAGTCGTAGCGGGTGTGCAATCGCCGCAGCAGTGCCTCGACCACCGTCTTCGGTACGTTGGCAATGACCGAGAGCGAGCCCTCGAGATCGCCGCCGATGGTGGTGTAGCCGACTGCCTTTTCGCTCATGTCGCCGGTTTGCAGGAAGAGTGCGCCCGAGGTGTTGGCCCAGTTCCACATCCGCTGGCCCCGCAAGCGCGCCTGTACGTTCTGACGCGTCATCTCGCCTGGTGGTTGCCCGCCGAGCATCATGCGGGTGGCCTCGACCTCGCGGTCGTACGCGTCGTCGAGTGGCACGGTGTGCAGCGCCACGCCGAGCGCGGCGGCCAGTTCGTGGGCGGCCGTGCGGGTGGCGTCCTGGGAATGCCGCGTGGGCATGTAGAACGTCGTAATGAGCGACCCTGGCGCGGCGCCATCGGGGCCGAGGATCCGGGCCGCCGCCCGCCACGCCACCAGCAGCGTCAACATGGAGTCGCGTCCGCCCGAGAGCGCCAGTCCGAGGGAACGGAACGCGCCGGTCTTCGTGTAGTAGCTCGCCACGCCTACCGCGAGCGCCTCGAAGAGATCGTCGAGGGCCCCGTCGCGTGCGTCGACCGGCGGCGGCGAGGGCGCAGGCAGGAAGAAGCTGCCGCCGGCCGGCGGGGGATACACCAGCCGGCTTCGGTCGGCGGTCGCACCAGTGGTGCGGATGGTCGGCACGGCGTGGTCGCGGCGCACGAAATGTTCGCAATCGGCGCGCCAGGTGGTGTGCTCGAGACGCAAACGGCGCGTGCGGTCCAGATCGACGACTGCGGTCGCGGTCTCCTCGACAAACCGCTCGGCCTCATAGACCAGCCGGCCGTTCTGGTAGACAAAGCCGCCGCCGTCGTAGATGAGGCCGTCCTGTGCGCCCACCGCGTTGGCATAGACCAGCACCGTCTGGTTGTCGGCGGCGCGCGTGGCCAGCATCTCGCGACGCGTGTCCACGACGCCCATCCGGTATGGCGAGGCTGACACGTTCACGATCACCTCGGCGCCCGAGAAGCACCGCCGACGCATGGGGCCGTCTGGCGACCAGGCATCCTCGCAGACCTCGACGCCCACCGTGCCGAAATCGAACGCAAACACGTAGTCGCCAAGCGGCACGCCGCCGGCGTCGAGTGCCAGGCCGGGGCCGCCGCGCGAGAACGTGCGCCCTTCATAGAACACGTTGTAGGTCGGAAGCTTTTCCTTGGGCACGAAGGCCAGCACCTGGCCCCGGTGCACGACCGCGGCGGCGTTGAAGAGCAGCGATTGCACGGGCACGGCCAGGCCGAGCACGAACACGGTTGGCAGCTCGGCGGTGTCGGCCGCGAAGGTGTCGAGGCTGCGTCGCTGGGCGTCGAGGAAGCCTCGCCACTGCACCAGGTCTTCGGGCGGGTAGCCGCCGATCACCTGCTCGGGGAAGGCGCCGAGGGTGACCTCAGCCTCGGCCATGCCGCGCGCAGCCGCCACCAGGGCCGCCGTGTTGCTGTGGACGGCGCCCACCGTCGGGCTGAGGCTGGCCACCGCGAGCTTGACGAGTCGCATGTCTCAGCTTACCGCGCCCGGGATTCCCCGGGACGCATCGCCACGCGATTGCCGGCCGAGTCAGGAACCGCTGACCGCCTCGGGTGCGTCCTACCTGAGGTGTTGGACTTCCTCAAGCCTTTTGCCGCCGGCCTCGGCACCTTCCTGGCGCTCGACCTGGTCTGGATCGGCCTCATTGCCAACCAGTTCTACAAACGGGAGCTCGGCGCCATCGCGCGAATGGACGGCGACAACTTCGCGATTCGGCTCGGCCCGGCACTCGTGCTCTACCCGCTCATCATTCTGGGCCTGCAGGTGTTCGCCCTGCCGCGCGCAACCGCAGGGGCGTTGTGGACGAGCGCCGCCTGGGGCGGACTCTTCGGTTTCATCGGCTACGGCATCTACGACCTGACCAACTACGCGACGCTGACCAGTTACACGCTTCGGCTGACGGTCGTCGACATGTGCTGGGGCTTCGTGCTCTCGGCCGCCACCGCGACAGTGATGGCGTGGGTGTCGGGCGTTCGCTAGTTCCCTGCTATCAGGATTCCAGGGGACTAGTTCGCGCGCCGCGTGGCGCCGAGTGCGCGTTCGCCGAGCCACCGCCACGGCGATGGCCTCGTGGCCTTGGTGAGGCCAAAGCGCTGAATCGCATGCCGCTCGATGTGCAGCGTGGCCTCGTGAATCGAGTCGGTCACGAGCATCAGGTCCAGGTCGTGCGGCGAGAGGGTCTTCGCCTCGGCCATCGTGCGCAGCATCTCCACGAACGGCTGCCAGTAGGCCGTGCCAATCAGCACCACGGGAAACTGTTTGATCTTGCCGGTTTGAATGAGGGTCAGCGCCTCGGTGAGTTCGTCCAGCGTGCCAAGGCCGCCGGGCAGCGCCACGAAGGCGTACGAGTATTTGAAGAGCAGCACCTTTCGCACGAAGAAGTAGCGGCAGGTCACGGAGCGGTCGAGGTACGGATTCGGATCTTGCTCAAACGGCAGCTCGATGTTGCAGCCGACCGAAGGCCCGCCCACGTCACGCGCGCCACGGTTGGCGGCTTCCATCACGCCCGGACCGCCGCCGGTCATCACGGTGAATCCCAGCCGCGACACCGCGGCGCCCATCTCGCGGGCCTGACCGTAGGCTGGATGGTCTTCGCCGAGCCGGGCCGACCCGAAGATGGTGACGCACGGCCCGACGAAGTGGAGCGCGCGGAAACCGCGGATGAAGTCGCGGCCGGCGCGCAGGATGGTGCCCAGTTCCCGGATACGGGAACGTGGTCCCTCGAGCAGCACGAGGTCGGAGCTCTGGGCCGCCGCGCCGCCGAGAGAGGCAAGGTCAGGGGGAGTCATGCGTGACCTGGATCCTATCGCGTCCGGCGGGTCTCGCGGGCGCCGTACAATATCGGCCATGGCTCCAGGGACTGAGGCGCACGGCGTGGTGCTCTTTGACGGCACCTGCGCCTTCTGCGAGCGCTCGGTCAGCTTCATCGCGACCCGAGACCGTGCGGCCTATTTCAAGTTCGGCGCGTCGCAGAACCCTGCCGGGCAGGCACTGCTGGCGACCTTCGGCGAGACGCGTGCGTCGACGCGCAGCATCATCCTCGTCGAGGACGGGCGGTTATACCGCAAGTCTACCGCCGTGCTGCGGATCGCCCGGCGCCTGCCGCGCCCCTGGTCTCTCGCATCGGTATTCCTGGCCGTGCCGCCCCTGCTGCGCGACGCAGCGTACGACGTCGTGGCCGCGGTGCGTCATCGTCTGGCGGGGCGCTCGAACGCCTGCGAGATTCCGCCCCAGGAGATACGCGAGCGGCTCATCTAGGGGCTGGGTGCTGGGGGCTGGGGCGTGAAAATCAGGTGCTGGGGACTATAGGGGCTGGGGGCTAGAGCGCCGAATGGTTTGAAAGGA
>JANNEJ010000602.1:0-6156 GCA_031378585.1 Acidobacteriota bacterium
CGCCGCTTTCATGCCAACGGGGTCAGACCCCTTACCGCGGGCCTCGTGACAGCCCTCACCGCGCTGGCGATCGCGTTGGTGCCCAGTACGCCGCTGCATGGGCAAGCACGGGCCCGGGCGCGGGCCCTCGGCGTGCCGTTCACCGGCGCGCCCGGCCCGCTCAATGCGATCACCGACGTGGCCGGCGTGGAGGTCGGACACACGACCATCGTGCGCGGCGACGGGGCGCTCGTGGTGGGCCAGGGGCCGGTGCGCACGGGCGTCACCGCCGTGCTGCCGCGCGGCAAGCGCTGGGCGCCGGTATTTGCCGGATGGTTTGCCGGCAACGGCTTCGGCGAGATGACCGGCGCACCCTGGGTGGTCGAAGGCGGCGTGCTCGGCGGCCCGGTCATGATTACCGGCACGTATTCGGTGGGCGCTGTGCGCGACGCCGTGAACAGCTGGTTCCATGAGTCGCTGAAGCAAGAGATCCCCTGGCATCAGCCGGTCGTCGGCGAGACCTCCGACGCCTTTCTGAACGACGGACAAGGCCAGCATGTGACCAAGGCCCACGTCTTTGCCGCGCTCGACGGGGCCAGGACAGGCGCGGTGCCGGAAGGCAACGTCGGCGGTGGCACCGGGATGGTGGCGCACGGCTTCAAGGGCGGCATCGGCACGTCGAGCCGCGTCACCGGCGGCCACACCGTGGGCGTGCTCGTGCAAGCCAACTACGGCACGCGCGAGAGCCTCACGATTGCCGGCGTGCCGGTAGGCCGCGAGCTGACCGGCGCCGAACGCCGGCGTGCCGCCGCGCCGCCGGCGGATCGCGACGGCTCGATCATCGTGGTGGTGGCCACCGATGCGCCGCTCCTGCCCCACCAGCTCGAACGCGTCGCGCGGCGCGTGCCGATGGGCATTGCGCGCCTGGGCGGCACAGCCTCGAACGGCTCCGGCGACATCTTCATCGCGTTCTCGACGGCCAACCCAGGTGCCGCGGCCAGCACTGGCGCCACGCAGGTCACGTGGCTGCCCAACGGCGACCTGACGCCGCTCTTCGACGCCACGGTGGAAGCCACGGAAGAAGCCATTGTGAACGCCCTCGTGGCGGCGCAGACCATGACGGGCGTGAACGGCAACACCGCTCACGCGCTGCCGATCGATCAGCTGCAGGCGCTGCTGCGGAAGTACCGCCGCCTGGCGCCGTGACCGCGGCCCTCGACCCGTCCGCTAGTGTCGCGTCCCGGAAGTCCTGTGAGCATCGAGGCGGGCGAGGCGCCCGGCCCGCAAGGCGCGAGGAGCAAGGAGCGAGAATACCGCGAGTATGTGGGCGACGAGCAACGCCGCGAGCCGGGGTCCCCGACGCGCGGACTTTGCGCGTTGGGGTGGGACGCGGGATGCATCGCGCGCCGAATGCAACAGGACTTCCGGGACGCGACACTAGTGCCGGCGTGGACTGGTCGTGTGGTCGCGTTCGAGCCTGACATCGGCCACTTGAGAGGTGATGATGGGGCCCAGTTCGCCCCCCGCGTCGATTTCCAGGTGCATGCCCACCGTGATGAAGTGCATCTTGTGGAAGCTGCCGCCGAAGGTCGAGCCAGCAAGTCGAGCCGGCGTCGGCTCGGGGACGAACTGGCCGCCCTGCACCCTCACGTTCGAGTTTCCCCACTGGAGAGGAATAATCCGGTAGACCGAGTTCCGCGTGACGACGAGAATCGGCACGAGCGGCTCCGCCGCGCGGACGTCGAGACCCTCGGTCATGGCGACGGCCTCGCCGAATCCATCGAGCGTGCATCGCCTGGGCACGAGGTGGTTGCTGGTGGCGCTGTCCATGGTTATCCCAGGGTCACTGTAAGCAAGGCGGTGGCCATCGCAGCCGCATCAGGTCAGCGCCAGGTATTCGTGCACGAGTCGCACGACCATCGACCCCTCTCCCACCGCTGAGGCCACCCGGTTCATCGCGCCGGCGCGAATGTCGCCGGCCGCAAACACGCCGGGCACGCTGGTCTCGAGCGGCAGCGGTTCACGGGATTCTTTCCAGTGGCGCACGTATGCAGCATCGATCAGGACATCCCGCCCCGTCAACACGAACCCCTTGGGGTCACGCAGCACCTGGCTCGGCAGCCAGTCGCTGCGCGGCCTGGTGCCAATGAACACGAAGACCGCGTCGACCTCTTCCACGCGACTCGTCCCGTCGTCAATCGACGTGAGCACCACGCGTTCCACGTGGCCCGTGCCCTCGACCCGTTCGACTTCCGTGCGGGTCTGCAGCCGGATGTTCGGCGTCTTCTCGATCTGCTCCACGAGGTAGTGCGACATGGTGTCGCGCAAGGACTCACGGCGCACCACGATCCGCACCTCCTTCGCGTAGCGCGACAGATGCATGGCGCTTTGCCCCGCCGAGTTCCCGCCGCCCACGACCATCACGTGCCGTCCGGCAAACGCCGGCGCCTCGGTCGTGGCCGCGCCGTAATAGACCCCCGCGCCCGTGTGTTCCGACACGCCAGGCGCCGGATGTTCCCGGTAGACCATGCCGGTAGCGGCCAGCATGGTGCGCGCGACGACCTCGCGGCCGTCGCTGAGCGCGAGCCGCTTGTATCCGGCATCGATTGCCACCGACGTCACGCCGAGCGGCACGAGGAACTCGGCGCCCAGACGCTGCGCCTGGGTCACGGCGCGACGGGTCAGCTCACTGCCGCTGACTCCGGCGGGAAAACCCAGGTAGTTCTCGATCCTGGAACTGCTGCCTGCCTGCCCGCCCGGCGCGTGCTCATCGAGCAGCAGCGTGCGCAATCCCTCTGAGGCGCCGTAGACGGCGGCCGCAAGGCCGGCGGGACCGGCGCCGACGATCACGAGGTCGTAGAGCTGAAGGGCCGCCGTCAGGGGTCGCCCGAGCCGCTCGGCCACTTGCCGTGGTTCTGGACCGCGCAGCACGGACCCGTCCTCGAAAAACAGCGCCGGCAGCTCGTGTTCGCCGACGCCGGCCGCCTCCAGCAGCCCGCGCGCGTCCTGATTGAGCACGACGTCGAGCCAGCGGTACGGGATGAGGTTGCCCCCGAGGAAGTCCTTGATCGCGTGCGACCGCGGCGACCACTGGTGTCCGACCAGCCGCAGCCCACTCGCCTCGGGCAGGTAGGCGGCTTGCCACGCGTCGAGCAGGTCGTCGACCACCGGAAAGAGGCGTTCCTCAGGCGGGTCCCACGGCTTCGAGAGGTAGTGGTCGAGATGAGCTTCGTTGATGGCCTTGATGGCCGCCTCGATGTCCGAATAGGCCGTGAGCATCACGCGGCGCGCCAGCGGATAGATGTCGCGCGACCTGGCGAGCACCTCGGTGCCCTGGATGCCCGGCATCCGCTGGTCGCTGATGATCAAGGCCAGCGCGTCGCCGCGGGCCTTCAGTTCGCGCACCGTGGCGAGCGCCTCTTCGCCCGACGACGCGCTCACGACCGCGTACGCCTCGCGGTAGCGGCTACGCAGGTCGCGGCGCACGGCGGCAAGCACCTGCGGATCGTCGTCCACAACCAGCAGCACGGGCTTCTTCACGACCGTGCTCCGTGTGCATCCACGTCGGCCAGACGCAGGGACACGCGGAACTCCGTGCGCCCCGGACGCGACTCCACCTCGATCTCGGCGTCGTTGTGGCTGACGAGCCGCCGGACGATGTCGAGGCCCAGACCGGTGCCCTTCCCGACCGGCTTGGTGGTGAAGAACGGCTCGAACAGGTGCGCCCGGACCTCGTCAGGAATGCCGGGACCGTCGTCGACCACGCGCACCACGACCCGCTGCCGTTCACAGGTGGCGGTGACCTCCACGCGACCACCGTTGGCCACGGCATCGAGCGCGTTGTCGATCAGGTTCGCCCAGATCTGATTCAGCTCGCCGGTGAAGCCGCGCACGAGCGGAAGGCCGGGTGCCAGGGTAATTGCCACGGTCGCCGACTTCGCCCGCGCCTTGGCCTTGAGCACCGTGACCGTGTTGCCCAGGTGCATGGTCAAATCCACCGGCTCGGCCACCGTGGCTTGATCCATGTGCGTGAACCCCTTGATGGCCTGGACCAGCCCGGCAATCCGCATTGCCGCCTCCTGGATCTCCGAGGCCAGCGCGCGCACCGAGCATCCGGCCGCCGCCCACCGGAGCACCGCGTCGAGCGACGGACCGCCCACCGCGTCGGCGATCAGGTCGAGTGCCTCGATCGTCACGGCGGTGTCGGCCAGCGGTCCGGCAACAGCCGCATCGAGGCCGTGGTCATCGAGCCAGTCGGCAATCGCCTCTTCGCGCTCGGCCTGCTGGATCGGCGACAGCACGCCCTGCGATGGTCCGGCCAGGCACGACGCCCGCACGCGGTCGATGGCGTCGAGCTGGGCTTCGGACAGGCGGGAGGCACCAAGCACGCGCGTGGCGCGCTCGGCCTCCTCCAGCCGGCTGTCGAGTAACGCGGCGCTGCGTTCGATAGCCGACGCCGGGTTGTTCAGCTCGTGGGCCAGACCGGCCGACAACTTCCCGAGCGAGATCATCTTCTCGTCGTGCAGACCGCTCGAGGTGAAGACGCGGGCGCGGTCCACCATCTTCCCTACGAGGATCGCGGTCACCTCATGACAGTCGCGGACCATCGCGGGAAACAGATCGCGGTGCACGGCCAGCACCGTCGAAGGCTCCTGTGCGACGTTGTCGCCCGGAGGACTCGTCATGCGCGAGTAGGGCAACGTCCCCGTCACGTCCCCGGCCCGCCACTCGAGCACCTTGTTCATGCCGGCGCCACGGTCGACGAAGATGGCGATGCGACCGGCGAGCACGATGAACAGCCCCACCACCTGCACGCCATGAGCGGACAGCACCTCGCCGTCGGCGAGATGGCGCAGGGAGCCGTGCGCCGCCAGCCACTCGAGCTCCGCCCGAGGCGCGGTCCCAAGCGTTGCGTGTTGGGCCAGCTGATCGACCAGCTCTGTCGCCGTCATCTGCCCAGAATCTTACACCTCGGATCCTCCGCGGGCCGGCTCCGCGCCCGAGGGGTCTCGGGGCTGCTACGATGGAGGCTACGCGCCCGTAGCTCAGTTGGATAGAGCACCGGCCTTCTAAGCCGGGGGTCGCAGGTTCGAGTCCTGCCGGGCGCGCCAACGCGCGAAGCGCGTTGCCTGCCCCCGGCAGTCTCCAGGTTGCGCCGCGACTCGCCGGCTCGGCGCGAGCGGAATCGAGTCCTGCCGGGCGCCAACCTTCTCGTTCCCTTCAGTGAAGGGCGAACGTCGGGCGTCCGTTCGAGTCGTCAAGGACCTTCCAACGGTCCTGCCTCTATAATCAGCAACTTGGCTCTGACTCCTGGCACCCGTCTCGGCCTCTACGAGATCACCGCGCTAATCGGTGTCGGCGGCATGGGCGAGAAACTATGTAGCGGCTGACAAGTGCGGGTCATGGTGGTTACGCTCCCTCGAGTTTCCACTCACGAGAGGAGCGTTCCGATGACGACCATGACCCGTAGCGATGAGTCTACTGCGACGACCGCCGGTCTGCTGGTGGCGTTCGAGCTGGGCGAACGAAGTTGGAAATTGGGGTTCACCGTGGGCTTGGGCCAGCGGCCGCGAGTCCGGTCGGTGCCTGCGGGCGCGATGGCCCGGGTGTGGGCGGAGATTGCGGAGGCGAAGGCGCGCTTCACGCTGGCGGCGGACACGCCGGTGACGAGTTGTTATGAAGCGGGGCGCGACGGGTTCTGGATCCACCGCGCGCTGGTGGCGCAGGGGGTGACGCATCTCGTGGTGGATTCGTCGAGCATCGAGGTGAATCGCCGAGCGCGGCGGACCAAGAGCGATCGGTTGGATTTGGGTGGGCTGCTGACGCTGCTGGCGCGGTACGTGGCCGGCGACCGGCGGTGTTGGCGGGTGGTGCGGGTGCCGACCGACGCGGAGGAAGATGCGCGGCATCTGCATCGGACGTGGGAAGCGGTGCAACAGGATCGCCCGCGCCTGATCAATCGCTTGCAAGGGTTGCTGGTGACGGCCGGCGTGCGGGTGCCGGTGCGCGGGGATTTTCTCACGCAGGTGGCGACCGCACGTCGATGGGATGGGACGTCGCTGCCGGCCGGCGTGCAGGCGCGGCTGACGCGGACCTGGGCGGAGCTGGCCTTTCTCACCACGCAATTGGCGGAGCTCGAGACGGCGCGCACGGCCCTGGCCCCCGATCCGCAGACGC
>JANNEJ010000631.1:0-1796 GCA_031378585.1 Acidobacteriota bacterium
GCCGCCGTGTCCGTGGCCACGGCCGTGCCCAAGCCAGTGTTCGTGCGCGGTCCGGGAGGCCGCGCCACCAGAGTCACCATCGGGAAGGTGGTCTACACGCGGCTGCAGGTGGGACCCGAGGCCGGTGGACAGCTCCGGGTCACGCCGGTGCGGTCCGTGCCTGAGGTGCTGAAGGAATCGCAGACCCTGGCACCGCCCGCAGAGACCGGTGACTTCCTGCCGTCGGATCTGGTCGAGCTCACCAGGCTCGAGCCCTCGATCCGGCTCGACGTGCGCTACGCCACGACCAACAACTTCCTCGGCGCAGTCTTCTATGCCGAAGCGCGCGCGTTCCTGCAGCGTCCGGCTGCCGCAGCCGTGGTGCGCGTGCATCACACGCTCGCCGCCCTGGGCTACGGCATCCTCGTACACGACGGCTACCGTCCGTGGTACGTGACGAAGACTTTCTGGGAAACGACGCCTGCGGATCGCAAGTGGCTCGTGGCCAATCCCAATCCCGGTTCGCGCCACAACCGCGGCGCGGCGGTGGATCTCACGCTCTACGACTTGAAGACGGGTACGGTCATCGAGATGCCGAGCACCTACGACGAGTCCACGCCGCGGGCCTATGCGTTCTATCCCGGCGGCACGAGCCTGCAGCGCTGGCATCGCGCGCTGCTGCGGCGCGTGATGGAAGCGGAGGGCTTTGCCGTGAACCCCGAAGAGTGGTGGCACTTCGACTACCAGGACTGGCGCCGCTATGCCTTGGGGAACGTGGCGTTCGACAAGATCCCCGCGACGCGCGGACCAGGTGCAGCCCAAGAGCTCGAGCCGTCGCGGGCGCTTGCGGCAAGCGCCGTCGTGGAGCAGACGGCGCAGGGCACGCGCACGGCCCTGCCCGTGCTCGCGAGTTTCGACGGCATCGGCGCCTCGCTGCATGCGGGCGACACACCGCCGCGCAATCCCTCGGACAACAGCCTGGCCGTGGGCCCGAATCACCTCGTGCAGATCGTCAACTCGCAGCTCGCCGTCTTCACGAAGACCGGCACGCAGTACGACACGACCGGCCGTGTGCTCCATGGCCCGGTCGGCACGCACACGCTCTTTGCCGGCCACGGCGAGGTCTGCGGCAGCCGCGCCAACGGCGATGCGGTCGTGCGCTATGACCAGCTCGCCAGCCGGTGGCTGGTCGTGATGCCGATCTTCCGCCGCGCGGTGGTGCGCGCCCCAGGTGACGCCGCGGTCTCAGGCGCAGCACGACCGGGTGATCCTGCGCGGCCGGGCCAGGCCTCAGACCCTGGACCACCAGGGCGGATGTCGCCTCCGCCGCCTGCACCACCTGCATCGCTGCCACCTGCCCCCGCCCCACCGACCGACGCCTCCTATGCCATCTGCTACGCCCTCAGCACCAGTTCCGACCCGCTGGGCAGCTACTACCGCTACGTGTTCGAACGTCCGCTCTTTCCCGACTATCCGCGACCGGCCGTGTGGCCCGATGGCTACTACGTGCCGACGAGCACCGGCGACGACGTAATCCAGAAGCACGTGTGCGTCGTGGACCGCGCGCGAATGCTGCAAGGGCAGCCCGCCGCCGAGCAGTGCCTGGTCGTGGACGGCGTCAACTTCCTGAACACCGCGGACCTCGACGGCACGACGCTGCCGCCCGCCGGCGCGCCGAACATCGTGATGGCCACCGGCGGCATGCAGTTGAAGTACGACACCGACGACGACGGCATCTACGTGTGGAAGGTGCACGTGGACTGGGAGCAGCCCTCTCGCACGACGCTCGCGGGCCCTCGCAAGATCGCGGTCACGCC
>JANNEJ010000690.1:0-1785 GCA_031378585.1 Acidobacteriota bacterium
CATCGACGCCGCTCAGTTTCAACTCGGTGTCCTGCACGGTGTCGCCGCCGAAGCCGATGGAGTGCGCCGACGAATCCAGGAACGAGCCGGCCGGCGCGCCTTCGAGCGTGAAGACGTGCGAAAAGATGACCGCGCCCTTGAAGTAGTAGGAGCGGCGGCCGACGCCGTCATCGACGTTGCGCGACGAGATGCCGGGCGCCAGGTCGAGCGCGTCGCTGAAGACGCGGCGCGACGAAATGGGGGCTGCGCGAATCAGGTCGCGATCGAGCGTGATCGAGGAGGTGGGCTTGCTCGTCTCGATCATGGGCGAGTCGCCCGTGACGGTGATGGTTTCCTGCAGCGTGCTCAGTTTCAGGTCGAAGTCGATGGTGAAGGTGGCGCCGGCGCGCACCAGGATGCCTTCACGCCGCACGGTCGAGAACCCGGAGAGCTCAGTCGTGATCACGTAGGTGCCCGGCGGCAGGTTGTTGAGCCGGTACAACCCGGCGCCGTCGGTCACCGAGGCGACCGGCGCGAGCAGCTCGGGGCTGGTGGCGGTGACGCTGACACCGGGCAGGATCGCGCCCGATTCGTCCTTCACATAGCCACGGAGGTTGCCATCGCCCGACTGCGCGAGCGCCGGGCTCGCACTCCAGATCGACGCTGACACGAGCACACTGCACAGGATCCGGGACATCGTCCACCCCCTCTGAATTGCCGCCGACTGAAATGTGGGAAGAGGCACATTCAGACTCAGCGCGGATGGTTTGTCAATCATCGATGTTGTCGTCATTGCATAAGACGGGCGCCTGTCCTTGCGAATAGCATCTCGTTTCGAGATTGACGATTAGCGCAGGGATGCGGCGGCGCCGGGTTTGGTCTCGCGCAGGATCTCGCGGATGGCGCGGCGATCGGCGGGCGACAGACGGGCGTATCTGGGCGCGGCATCGGCGCCGGACAGCACCTGCCGCAGGCGGCGGTAGACGGCTTCTTTCACGGGCGGCGGCAGGGCCTCGAACGCCGGGCTGTCGATGGTGTAGCTGCAGGGATAGCGCATCAGCCGCGTGGTCAGATCCAGCTGGTGCAGCGACCGTCCGCGCGCATCGCGTGGGCCCTGGGCCGAGAACCACTCCGCGAATCCAGACGAGCCCTGCAGTCCGCCGGGCAACGGGGCTTCGTCCACGAAGAGCAGGTAGTCGACCAGTTCTGCGACGAGCCCGGCAATGGCCGGCGCCTCAACGACGGGCCGGCCCTCGTGCGCCGCCACGCGGGCCTCCCATCCCAGGCGGGTGAGCAGGTTGAGCGCGCGGGTCTGGTGGTCGAACACGGCCAGCGCCACCACGTCACTCTGGGTCGAGACGTAGCCTGTCAGGTCGACGGCGCCATCGAGGGTGCGGGCATTCAGCGCCCCGCCCGGCACGAGCGACCGCGGCACGTCGTTGGCACCCACCACGGTGTTGCCGAGGTGACGCGTCGTGCCGTGACTGCCGGTGACGAAGAAGCCGCCCCATCGGTCTTGGAAAGGCGTGCGGTGGTCCACGAGGTGACTGCCCAGGCGCAGGCGCTGATTGCCGTCTTCGCCGGCATAGAGGCTGCGCGTCATGAAGCCGGGCACTTCGAGCGTGGCGGCGGCCACGTGACACGTGAGGCACGCGGTCTGGCGTGAGAACGCCGGCCGGTCAGTGGCGCGCTGATCGAGCGTGTAGAAGACGGCGCCTTGCTCCGGGTCCTGGGCCATCAGTTCAAGAAACGGCGACCCCCGAATGAAGCCCACGGCCACCGCGTCGTTGTAGTAGAGCGCACGCG
>JANNEJ010000534.1:0-5752 GCA_031378585.1 Acidobacteriota bacterium
GCTCGCGGGCTACCAGCTCATGGTGTCGAACGAAGTGTTCCGCGGCCGCTACCGCAAGGGCTTCGAGGCACCCGCGCCCATTCCCGCGGGGGTCGTGCAGCCCTACACGTTCAGCCTGCACACGCAGAACTACACCTTCAAGGCCGGCCACCGAGTGATGGTGCAGGTGCAGAGCACGTGGTTTCCGATCATCGACCGGAATCCGCAGACGTTCACCAAGAGCATCTTCGACGCGGAGGAGAAGGACTTCGTGAAGGCCACGCATCGCGTGTACCGCTCGGCGCGCTACCCATCCCGGGTCGAGGTGCCGGTGGTGACGCGCTAGCTGTCAGGCAAGCGCCTGGGCGCGCAGGCGCTCGAACTCCGGCACCAGATCGCTCTGTCCAAGAGCCCCTTCGAGCAGCGCCAGCACATGGAGCACACGCGTGTCGTCGATCCGCTCCCCCTGCACGCGCAGCAGCGCCGCGACGTCGTCGAGATCCTTGGGCCGGGCCGCCAGTACTTTGAGGATGACCAGGTCCGACACGTCCACCACGGGCACGACGACGCCGTCGACTGACAGACGCCGCGCACGAGCGAGAAACTCCTCTTCCAGGCCCGGGCCTGCCAGCACGAGGTCCACCGGAAACCCGGTTGGACCGTGCACGAGCGGCACGACCCGCGTCTGCGCCAGAAACGCCGGATCGGGAAAGCGCGGCTGGAACCGGTGGGCCTCCAGTGTCGCGATCCACGCGGCCACGAGCTGGTTCTCGGGCGCACGTACCGTCACGTCGACATCGGCCGTAAGGCGCGCCACGCCGTAGACGATCGCCGCCTGGGCGCCGAAGAGATACCACGGGATGCTCTGCCCATCGAGGGCAGCGGCCAGATCGGCCAGCAGGTCAGCAACCGGCGAACGCACGGGCAGCGCGGTCCAATCGCTCGCGCAGATCGACATGGTCGGCCAGATCGCGACCGCGATCGGCATCGCTGGGAAAGGCTGGCTGCACGGCGCGCGCATGCTGCCACAACTGGGTGGCGGCCTGCCGCGCAGCGTCAGCGCCCTGGCTGCGGTACTGCTCGGTCCAGAAGTCGAGCTTGGCCGCCGCCACAGCCGCCCAGTCGCGCCGCGCGAACTGCCTCAGGTCTGCTTGGTCCACGGCCCATTGTAGCGTCGTGCACAGCCTCACGAAGCGCCAGGCCCGGTCACCCGACGATGGCCACGGCACGCATCACGTGCCCGCCAAGCGCACGATCCCCTTCTACGTGCACGCCCACGCGCGATCCCGACGGCGCCGCCACGTCCTGGTAGGTGTGCGGCAAGACCCGCATGAAGGTGTCGAGCACGGGATGGTAGAGCGCCCGCAGTAGTCGTGCGATGCGGTGCGCATCAGCGCGGACAGGACGTCGCGGCTCAAGCGCCCATAGACGGCGACGCCCTCGGCGTTCATCCGGTCCACACACACCCGCACATCTGCCGGGACGCCCGACGCCGGGCGGTCCACGGCGTGGCCATCGCGCACGAGCGACAGGCGCCGCAGCGCCGTGTCGAGCAGGTGCGCCTCGACGCGCTCGATGGCCTCGAGCGTCTCACTGACGTCGATCGGGTCCAGGGGCGGCAGCACGGGCGGCATGCCGCAGGATACCGCGGCCGGCGGGCACGACGGCACGCGCGCATCTGGTCCACAATGTGGGCGACGCGCGGCATCCACCCGCGTGGCTCTCGCCGTCTGCTGGTTGCACACGCCATGACTGATTCCACTGCCAACGCGCCCCCCACGATCTATTGGGGCGACGAAGTCCCTGCCGGCTGGTGTGGCACGTGGCCCGACACACTGCGCACCGTGCCCGAGCGCACCGGCTGGACGCGCACCATGTCTACGCTGCAACTGCACGAGTGGATTGCCGAGCTGAAGCTCACGACCGAGTGTCTGCACGTGGAGACGATGTTCATCAGCCCGATGCGCAAGGCCGCGCCGGTGCTGGTGCTGGCCAGTCCGCGCGTGACCACGCCCGAACAGGCGCGGGCATCAGGCAAGCCGGTCGTGTTCCTGGTCGGCAACATCCATCCGTCTGAACCCGAAGCCGCTGAGGCCATGCTGCTGGTGGCCCGCGACCTGGCCGCCGGGCCTCGCCGGGCGCTGCTCGACGACGTGATCGTGATGATCGCGCCGATCCTCAACGTGGACGGCACCGACACGTTCGTGACCCAGGACGGCAGCCTGGGCTGCGAGACGCCGCACATCGTGGGCGTGCGCGAGAACGCCGCGGGGCTCGACTTGAACCGCGACTCGGTGAAGCTCACGACCGTAGAAGCCAACGGCCTCTATCGCACGATGAACGCCTGGGACCCGTTGCTGCTGCTCGACGGCCACCTGATGGACCGCGTGTCGCACGGCTACGCCAACACCTACGGCACGACCACTGTGCCGGCCGCCGCGCCGGGACCGCGCGACCATATGACGCACACCATCTTTCCGGCCGTGCGCGCCAAGGTGCGCGCCGATTTCGGGCTCGAGGTGTTCACGCACGCGCTCGCCACGCCCGACACCTGGCCGCCACAGGCATGGAGTCACGATCGCGCCTTCTGGACCGTGGAAGCCAAGATGCTCGTGAACGCCTACGGGCTGCGCAACCGCTTCGCGATCATCACCGAGACGCCGGGCCAGCCCACGTTCGAGCGGCGCACCTACGCGCAGTACGCGTTTCTCGTGGCGTTGCTGGAATACACGAGCGCGCACGGGGCACAGATGCAGGACGTCGTGAAGAAGGCCGACGCCGACACCGTGGCTGGCGTGGTCGCGGGCGCTGAGGCGGGTACCCTGACCAACTTCCTCGACGGCGAGTACCGGTCGGCCGGCACCATCGACCTGCTCGCCTATCGCACGAACGAGCCGATGTACCGGCCAGGCACGAGCCTGCTCGCCACCAGGCCCGGCACGGCGTCTGGGCCGCCCGAACTCGTGCCCAACGTGGACGACCTCACCAGGCCCGTCGGCACGCGCTCAGCCCGCGTGCCGCGCGCCTACGTGCTGCCGCCGAGCCTGGCCAGCGTGGCCGCCAAGCTGCGCGCCCACAACGTGCGCGTCACGACGCTCGAGGCCCCGGTGAGCCTGCCGGGTGAGCAGTTCACGATCGCGCGGATCTACTCGGTGACAAGCTACGGCTACGACATGACCACCCTGGACGGTTCGTTCGCACCAGTCGCCCGCCAGGCATTCCCGGCGGGATCGTTCCTGGTGGACATGGCGCAGCCGATGGCCAACGCCGCCTTCTACTACCTGGAACCGCAGGCGCGTGATGGCTTCGTGGGCTGGCACGTGCTGGACGACGCGTTGCAGGCGCTCGGCGCCGCGGCGGGGCAGTCCGTGTATCCCGTGTTCAAGGCGCGACGGCTGCCGTAACGCCGGTGGCGGCGCGTTCCTTCGCGTCGAGCCACAGGATCGCCCCCACCATCGCGAGAAGAAACGGCACGCTGAGGGCGTTCACGGCTTGCCACCCAAGGCGCGTGATGGCCGGCCCGGCCAGGAGCGACGCCACCGCCTGGGTGCCAAAGACGACGAAGTCGTTGAGGCCCTGCACGCGAAATCGCTCTGACGGCGCGTAGCTGGTCGTGAGCAGCGTCGTGCCGCCGACAAACAGGAAGTTCCACCCGACGCCGAGCAGCACCAGCCCGGCGGCATAGTGCACGAAGTGCTGACCCACCCACACGCTGATGACCACACAGGCCGCCATACTGGCCAGGCCGGTCAGCATCAGGCGGCGCACGCCGAGCAGTCGGATCAGCCAGCCGCTGAAGAGCGAGGGTACGAACATCCCGAGCAGGTGGACCGAGATGACCGACTTGGTGGCGTCGACGCTCTGGCCGTCGATGACATGCATGCTGATCGGGGTGGCCGTCATGATGAAACTCATCACGGCGTAGGCGGTCGCACCGGCCATCACCGCGGCGATGAACGCGGGCTGGCGGGCCACGACCCCGAGCGGTCGCACCTGTCGAAGCGTGAAGGCCACGCGTGCCTGCGGGTGTCCCAACGCCAGCAACACGAGCCCCGCCAGCGCGCACACGACGGCCAGTGCCACGAACGAGCCGGTGAACTCGGGCCAGCCGCCGAGCAGCCGGCTGCGATTGCCCAGTTCCGGCGCCAGAATCGCCGCTGCCAGCGTGCCCAGCATCACGGTGGACACGGCGCGTCCAGCGTCGGCATCGCCCACGAACTCCGCCGCCGCAAAACGGTACTGCTGCACGAACGCCATGTTGGCGCCCAGCAGAAAGCCGGCCACGCACAGGCCGGAAAACGATCCCGTGGCTACGCTCGCCGCGCATAGCAGCGCCGCCACCGTGGCCAGGACCGCACTGCCGACAAACGCCGGCTTGCGGCCGATGCGCTGCATCAGCATGGCCGCCGGGATGGAACTGAGCGCCACGCCGAGCACGGACAACGACAACGGCAGGGTCGCAACGGCGGCAAAGGGCGCCAGTTCGGTGCCGACGATGCCGCCGAAGGTCACCAGCATGATCGTGCCGCAGGCGGCAAGCGCCTGCGCCACGGTCAAGATCCAGACGTCGCGCATGCCGACCATGGTATGCGAGCGGCACGCGAATCGGTGGCCGCTGGTCGTGACGCTTCGGCCGCGGTGGGCCCGGCCCTCACGTCGTGGGGCCGCGCCAGCCAGCCGTGCGCTCGAATGCCGTGGCGACCGCGGCCTGCTGTTGCAGCAACACGCGCAGCGCCGGGCCGTCGATGCCGTCCCAGGGCGCGCTCACGATGTGAAGCACTTGCTGCTCCTTCACCCACAGTGGACCGCGCGCCACCGTCGTGTCGTAGAACGCGGCCACGGCGGCTCGCGTGTCGGCGTCGAACCACCCCTCGCGCACCGGCACGCCGTCGTTGACCACGCGGAACCGTTCATCGCTGCTGCCAGCGCCCATCCTGGCCTCCAGCGCGCGCAGGAGCCGGTTCGCACTCACCGGGATGATGTCCACCTGGTGCAGTGCCCAACGGCTGCCAGAAAGCGGCGTGGACGTGATGAGCAGATGTCCTCCTGGTCCCCGGTAGCTGCCGCCGCGGCCACTAGTGCGATAGTCGTAGCTCACGGTGAAGGCGCGGCCGTCGACAGCGGTGGCGAACGACACCGGCCACTTGTCGCGGCCCCGCGCGGCGGTGGCACCCAGGTCGGTCGCCAGACCCTCGAGCAGGGCGCGATAGCGGCGATACTCGCGGCCCGGCCCTACGGCCATCACCACGAAGGCGAGCGTGAAGAGACCCAGGAACACCTGCGCCCACACGGGCATTGCCGCCAGCGCGGCCACCAGGTCAGTGAGCATGCGGGTCGGTTACGGCTGGGTGGTGACCACGGCGGGCTTGCGCTGGCCCGCCAGGAACTCGAACGCCTTCGGCAGGTTGGGCACGACCACGTCGGAGTGGTTGCCGCCGGGCACTTCCACGTAGGTGACGGTGGCGCCGAGTTTCTCGAGCGCCCCGACCATCGTGCGCGATCCGGCGACGTTCACCGTGGGATCGGCGTCGCCGTGCACGACAAACTGCGGAATCGCCTTCATGCGCTCGGCCAGCAGCGGCGAACCCGCGCCCGAGAACGGCACGACGGCGGCCCAGATGTCGGGATACTTCGACGCGAGCGCCCAGGCGCCGATGGCGCCCATCGAATGCCCCAGCAGATAGATCCGCGACTCGTCGACGGCGTACTGCGCCTTCATTCGGGCAATCACTTCGAGTACGTCCTTCTCGCTGTACTCGGTGCGCCGCTTCGC
>JANNEJ010000773.1:0-2409 GCA_031378585.1 Acidobacteriota bacterium
GCCACCTCTTGCATCACCGCATAGCCGTGGAGGTCGCCGCTCGTGAGCGCCAGCAGGATGTCGAACCACACCTGGGGCAGGGGAAGGAAGCGTTCGGGTCGATGGCGGTCCATGGGCGGTAGGTTCCCAGCGTCTATACGCGTGTAGCACATAGACGGCGAACCGCGCGGAAAGGTTGGAGTGGGAGGTTGACAAGGGAGATCGTTATCTGTATCTTTTAATCCGGATTTACGGATGGATACTGTTTTGGCCCCGCCCATCGCCAGCCTTCCAGGGATTCCCCGTCTGCTGGAACACATGACCACGCTGGCCGACGTCGTGCGCTGCCGGACGTTGCTGCTGCTCGAGCAGCACGAGCTGACCGTGACCGAACTCTGCGCCGTGCTGCAACTCCCGCAGTCCACGGTAAGCCGGCACCTGAAGACGCTGGCGGATGGCGACTGGGTGACCTCCCGTCGTGACGGCACGTCCCGCTACTACAGCCTGGCCGCGACCCTGGACGGCTCGGCCGCGCGTTTGTGGCCGCTCATCCGTGAGCAGGCGAGTGGCAGTGCTGCCGCCGAACAGGACGCGCGGCGCGCCGAAGACGTACTCAACGAGCGCCGCTCCAGGTCGCAGCAGTTCTTCTCATCGGCGTCGAGTCAGTGGGATCGCCTGCGCACCGAACTCTTCGGCCAGCACTTCCAGCACGACACCGTGCTCGCCATGCTCGACCCGCGCCTGCGCGTGGGAGACCTGGGATGCGGCACGGGGCAGTTCAGCGCGCTCGTGGCGCCCTACGTGGCGCAGGTCGTGGCGGTGGATGCCTCGGCCGAGATGCTGAGTGCCGCGCGCGTCACGCTCGCTGCATGCGCCAACGTGGACGTGCGGCGCGGGGCGCTCGAGGCGCTGCCGCTCGACGATGCGCACCTCGATCTGGCGGTGCTGGCGCTCGTGCTGCATCACCTGCCGGATCCGGCCCGGGCCTTGAGCGAAGCCGCGCGCGTGCTGGCTCCTGGCGGCCGCGTGCTGGTCGTGGACATGCTGCCGCACGACCGGATCGAGTACCAGCAGCACATGGGCCACGTGTGGCTCGGCTTTGCCGAGGCACAGATGCGCAAGTGGCTCGACGCCGCCGGCTTCACGGCGGGGCGCTTCGACGAACTCACGACCGACGCGGCGGCGAAGGGCCCGGCGCTCTTCCGCGCGGTGGCGACGAAACGCAGTTCCTAGTCAGCTTCTGAACACCGGTGCGCCCGTGCGCGCCACGACCACGACAACGACAACGACCACGAGTTTCAAGGAGATCGAGAAATGGCAACGGCAACGCAGACCCACGCATTCGAACTGGCCGCCAAGGCCGGACGTGAACCCTACAAGGTGAAGGACCTGTCGCTCGCCGAGTTCGGCCGGCAGGAGATTCGCCTGGCCGAGCACGAGATGCCTGGCCTGATGACGCTGCGCAAGCAGTACGGCGCGGCCAAGCCGCTGGCCGGCGCGAAGATCATGGGCTCGCTGCACATGACGGTGCAGACGGCGGTGCTGATCGAGACGCTGACCGAACTCGGGGCGGATGTGCGCTGGGTGAGCTGCAACATCTTCTCGACGCAGGATCACGCCGCCGCGGCCGTGGTGGTGGGCCGTCCCGACTCGGGCGGCACGGTCACCAAGCCGCTGGGCGTGCCGGTCTTTGCGTGGAAGGGCGAGACGCTGCCCGAATACTGGTGGTGCACGGTGGAAGCGCTGCTGTGGCCCGATGGCTCGGGTCCCACGCTGATCGTCGACGACGGCGGCGACGCCACCTTGTTCGTGCACAAGGGCAAGGAATACGAAGCGTCGGGCGTGATCCCCGCGTTCGATGCCGACAACGAACCCGAAGAGTGGGGCGTCATCCTCGACACGTTGCGTCGTGAGCTGAAGGCCCGTCCTGGGGTGTGGACGAAGGTGGCCGACGGCATCCAGGGCGTGAGCGAAGAGACCACGACCGGCGTGCATCGCCTCTACGAGATGACCGCGGCGAACACGCTGCTGTTTCCGGCCATCAACGTGAACGACTCGGCCACCAAGAGCAAGTTCGATAATCTGTATGGCTGCCGCCACTCGCTCATCGACGGCCTCAACCGCGCCAGCGACGTGATGCTGTCGGCCAAGGTGGCGGTGGTGTTCGGTTACGGCGACGTGGGCAAGGGCTGCGCCCAGGCGCTCAAGGGCCAGGGCGCCCGCGTGATCGTCACCGAGATCGATCCGATCTGCGCGTTGCAGGCGGCGATGGAAGGCTATCAGGTGACCACGCTCGACGAGGTGATCGCCACGGCCGACATCTTCATCACGGCCACGGGGAACAAGAACATCCTCACGGTCGAACACATGATGCAGATGAAGGACAAGGCCATCATCGGCAACATCGGCCACTTCGACAACGAGATCGAC
>JANNEJ010000779.1:0-2140 GCA_031378585.1 Acidobacteriota bacterium
CGTTCTTGGAGCGGTCGTCGTCGATGATCGCCTCATAGACGATCAATGCGCCGCCGGCCGGAATGGCCTCGAACGCCTTCCGGATCAGCATCTTCTTGGTGGCCAGATCCCAGTCGTGCAGGATGTGCCCCATCATGACGACGTCGGCCTTCGGCAGGTCTTCTGCGAAGAAGTCGCCCGGCTGGAACGCGACCCGGTCGGCCACGCCCACGGCCGCTACGTACTCCTCGAACACGGGGGCTACGGCGGCCAGGTCGAAGCCCACGCCCCGCAGGTGCGGGTTGGCGACCGCCACCTGCGCCGCCAGATCGCCCTGCGCGGTGCCCACGTCCACGAACGTGCGGTAGTTGGCCCACGGAAACGCCCGGGCAATGGTCATATTGGCGCCATGGCTGAGCCCAGTCATCGACGCCAGGAACTCTTTCAACCGGGCCGGGTCGGCGTAGAGCACGTCGAAGAGGCCCGGACCGCCCTCGCGTATCTCGTTTTGCGGCAAGCCGGTGCGCAGGGCCGTGGTGAGGTGGCCCCAGAACGGATACAGGCGGTGGTTGGCCATCTCGAGGATGCCGCCGATGTACGACGGCTTCCGCCGATCCAGGAAGAGGTCAGTCTCTGGCGTGTTCGCGTAGCGGTCGCCGTCGCGCTGCAGGAACCCGATCGCCACCAGGGCATCAAGGAAGTCGCGGGATGCGCGCGGGTGCAGGCCCAGACGTCCCGACAGCGCGTCGAAGCCCTCAGGGCCGTGCGCCAACTCGGTGAAGACGCCCATCTCGATGGCGCTCAGCAGGGTTTTCGAGGCCCAGAACGCGAGGCCGGTTTGCAGAATCCGTTCGGGTGTCAGTTGATCGCTCATGGGGGGCTTCCTCGGGCCGAGTATGCCACGCCCGGCTGTCCCCGCTGAACTTCAAGAGTCTTGAGGTCGATATACTCCGTCCTGGGCGCATGGCTGAACAAAACCTCTCCTCCTTCATCTGGTCCGTCGCGGACCTGCTCCGCGGCGACTACAAGCAGTCCGAGTACGGCAAGGTCATCCTCCCGTTCACCGTCCTGCGGCGCCTGGATTGCGTGCTGGCGCCCACCAAGGCCGCCGTCCTGACGGAGCTGGCCACCCGTACCAAGGCCAAGGTGAACCCCGAGCCGTTCTTGCTCAAGAAGGCCGGCGGATTCTTCTACAACACCTCCACGCTGGACCTGAAGACTATCGTGGGCGACCAGGACCACATCGGCGAGAACCTGCGCGCATATCTGCAGGCGTTCTCGCCGGCCGTGCGCGACATCTTCGAGCGGTTCGACTTCCACATCCAGATCGACCGGCTGGCCAAGGCCGACCTGCTCTACCAGGTCACCGAGAAGTTCGTGACCATCGACCTGCACCCCTCCGCGGTCACGAACGCGCAGATGGGGCTGGTGTTCGAGGAGCTGATCCGCAAGTTCGCCGAGCTGTCGAACGAAACGGCCGGCGAGCACTTCACCCCGCGCGAGGTGATCGCGCTGATGGTGAACCTGCTGTTCATCGAAGACGAGAACATCCTGACCAAGCCCGGCATCGTGCGCCACATCTACGACCCCACCGCGGGCACCGGCGGGATGCTGACCGTGGCCGCGGAGCACCTCGAGGCGCACAACCCGAAGGCGCGGCCGGTGATGTATGGGCAGGAGCTGAACCCCGAAAGCTACGCAATCTGCAAGGCCGACATGCTGATCAAGGGGCAGGACATCGCCAACATCATCTTCGGCAACACGCTCTCCGCCGACGGGCTGCCCGGCAAGCACTTCGACTACATGCTCTCGAACCCGCCCTTCGGCGTGGAATGGAAGAAGATCGAGCGCGAGGTTCGCAAGGAAGCGGCGGACCTGGGATTCAACGGCCGCTTCGGCCCAGGGCTGCCGCGCGTGAGCGACGGCTCGCTGCTGTTTCTGATGCACCTGCTCTCGAAGATGCGGCCGGCGAAAGACGGCGGCAGCCGCTTCGGCATCGTGCTCAACGGCTCGCCGCTCTTCACCGGCGGCGCCGGCTCGGGCGAAAGCGAGATTCGCCGCCACGTGCTGGAGAACGACTTGCTGGAGGCCATCATCGGCCTGCCCACCGACATGTTCTACAACACGGGCATCAGCACCTACGTGTGGATCGTGAGCAACC
>JANNEJ010000781.1:0-6790 GCA_031378585.1 Acidobacteriota bacterium
ACCACCTCTGGGCGTCGAGGCGCCCGCCCGGCAAGGCGCGAGGAGTGAGAATACCAAGCGTATTTGAGCGACGAGCAACGCCGCCCGGCGGGATGCATCGGCGGCCAGAGGTGGTCAGTTATTCCCTGACAGGCCCTTAGCACTCGCGCTGCGGCCGCAGTGTGCTGGCCATGCTAGGTGTGTGGCGGAGCGCGAAGGCACCACCACGCCCAACCGAACATGGTGAATACCAGAAAGGGGTAGGCGAAAAAGGGAAGAGGCTCGGATAGCGGCGTAAGGCTTCGACCTGCAAATACTTGAAGCGCCGTACCTGCGAAGAGCAATGCGGCGACGAACCCGAGCGCGCGCACGGGCAAGGGCATGACGTTGGGAGTGCTGATGAGTATCAATGCTGCGGCCCACAGCGCCGCACCTGCGGCAAATGATGGGCTACTGGCCTCGAGCGACATGGCTGAACCGGAGACAACCAACGCCTGACCAGCGATGAAGACTAGGAATCCTGCGGCAAGGAAGTCTTGTCCGCGCCGGATGAAGTGGACTACAAGGTGGGCCGCCCCGACTATGAGAGCAGTGCCATCGACTCCCCACGCCAACCCTCGCAGCGAGGCTGAAGGGGCGAAACTACCCGCCAAACCAAGGAGTGCGCCAATGATGAGGCACAAGGGAGCAACAGGAGATGGGCGTTCGTTGGACATGATCCCCTCCGAGCGGTGGCGCGAATCGCGTTCGTGATGGCGGCAGTCTCAGATTCCCAGAGGACTTCGCGTCTGACCATGAAGTCGCGACGCTGTTCGCGCGTGAAGTCCTGGGCGATTCGTGTCGAGTCTGCGCTGCCGAAGTCGTTGATGTTGTCGGTCAAGTCTTTGCCAACGTAGATTTTGCCGTTCGGGTAAGTGACTTTGTAGATGACCTTCATGGTGCGGGGCTTGCTCTACTCTCGCAGGCTGAGACGTGACGTTGCGGCCCGTGCCCTGAGTTCTGTTGCCTGAACTGAGAAGTCCAGTCGTTTCGTGTTTGTCTCTTGTCCGCCAACGTCGCGAATCAGCCGCCAAACACAGTGGCGGCAAATGTTGCGCCAGGCAAATGTTGCGACGCTTTGGTTGGTCGGCTGCATTCACTGGTTAGCCTGCCGATTTTACTCAGCGAACATCTCTTGAAGCCGTTCAGTCACTTGACCAAGCGCTTCTGTGGACAACCGCCCGAGCCGCGATGCCGCTCGCTCCTGGTCGATGGTCCGGAGTTGGTCCAGCACGACATAGCCAGTCTTGCCCTGAAAGCGGCACTTGATTCGCCAAGGGTAGGGCCGCCCCTTCGTCGTCATCGGAGCGACAATCGCGGTGCGCAAGTGTTCGTTCAACTCGTCCGGGGACACGACCACACACGGCCTGGTCTTCTTGATCTCACTGCCCAAGGTCGGATCGAGCTTGACCAACAGAACGTCGCCGCGACGCATCACCACTTCCAGCCCGATCGGTCGAACCGGCTCGTCGTCAATGCGTCCAGCTCGACGTCGTCCATCCGTTCCTGCATGGCACGGGCCGCAACTGCCCAGCCCGCGCGTGGCCGCTTCACCCCACTGACCACGAGCCGGCCCGGTTCGGCCTGGATTTCGACTTCGCCTGACAGGGCCGCTTGATCGAGCAACAGCTTCGGCACGCGAATGCCCCGGGAATTGCCAATTCGGACGATTCGTGTCGTGACCGTCATGTGGCTACATTGTAGTCACGTGCCGGCGTTCTGGCAATGCCAGTAGTGGGTCAGGCAACGCTGCCGCTCAGCCGCGAGCGGTGGTCACGATTTCGCGAAGGAGTCTACTGCAACTGCCGATCGACGGCTGCAGCGGCCGGTTAGCCAGGCCGCCTTACGCGCGATCGCGCCAATCACCCGGACGCGCCTTTTCCCGTCCGCCACGGCGACAAGGAGAGTACGAGACGACTCGACCCGATGGACGATCCGGAACGGGATGACCTTCAGGACGGGACCTTGAAGCGGTCAAGCGGCTGGACGAGCAGGGTCGCGAGTTACGGTAGACTCTTGCGGACGTGTCCCTGCGTTCGCTTGCTCCCGGTACACGGCTCGGTCCCTACGAGATTGTTTCCCTGCTCGGCGCCGGTGGGATGGGGGAGGTCTATCGTGCCCGCGACCCCCGCCTTGGCCGTGACGTTGCCCTGAAGATCCTGCCGGCTGACGTCGCAACGGATCCGTCGCGCCGTCAACGGTTCGAGAACGAGGCCCGCGCCGTGGCGGCCCTTAACCACCCCAACATCGTCGCGGTGTACGACGTCGGCGAGGGATTCATCGTCAGCGAACTCGTCGAAGGCGAGCCGCTCAGCGGCGCCAGATTCGGACTCCGGAAGACGCTCGACATCGCGGCCCAGGTTGCCAGCGGGCTGGCGGCGGCGCATGCAGCCGGCGTCGTGCACCGCGATCTGAAGCCGGACAACATCCTGCTGACCAGGGACGGCCGCCCGAAGATCCTCGACTTCGGCCTCGCGCGCATGACGCAGCTTTCCGGGTCTGCTGACGCGACCATGACTGGCCCTCTGACAGGCCCTGGTACGGTCATGGGCACCGTCGGGTACATGGCACCAGAGCAGGTGCGCGGACTGGACGCCGATCATCGAAGCGACATCTTCAGCTTTGGGGTGGTGTTGCACGAACTGCTCGCCGGCGAGCGGCCCTTCGCCGGCGAAACGGCGGTGGACACGCTGCAGGCGATCCTGCGCGAGGACGCGCCCTACCTTCCGTCCACCGTGCCCGCCGGTGTGCGGCAGGTGGTGTCGCACTGCCTCGAGAAGGACCCGGCCCTCCGCTTCCAGTCGGCGCGCGATCTAGGTTTTGCCCTGCGGGCGCTGGCGCAAGGCGACAGCTCCAACGGCGCCGCAGAGGTTGTGCCGTCGCCGGTTCCTGCCGCGACACGTGCCCGCCCATGGTTGTGGGCGGGCGCCGCCCTGCTCGCCATCGCCGCCACCGCCCTCATCACCCGGCAACTTGCGCGCGAGCCCGCCCGCGCGGTCTGGTCCGCCGAGCAGCTGGGCGGGCCAGCGGTGGCGTTGCATCCGCGTCGTTCGCCCGACGGCCGGCTCCTGGCCTTCCAGGCCTTAGTGGATGGGATGGCGCAAGTCGGCGTGATGGATCCTGAATCCGGCAACTGGAACGTGTTGACCAGGCGCCGCGATCTGGGCATCGTCGAGTATCTCTGCTGGTCCCCCGATGGCAGCACGATCTATTTCAACCGGACCCTGGATGTGCCCATGGGCGTCTTCAGCGTGCCGTTCCTCGGCGGCGAAGAACGCCTAGTGGTCGAGAACGCCGGCCAACCGGTGGCGCTTCCCGACGGATCCCTGCTCGTCGCGCGCCCCAGCGTCGAAGGTCGCTCGCAATTGACGCGCGTCTGGCCGGACACGGGACGGATGCAGGCGCTGCCCGTGGATGTGACGTTCGACCCGCAGTTCCGACCATGGATCCGCGCGTCTGCCGACGGCCGGCGAGTGGTGGTTGCACTGGGCCGCATGTGGGACACGCCCGGGACACGCTCGCTGATCGAGGTCGATATGGCGGCCGGGACGGCTCACCCACTCGAGGTGGAGGGCAACCTCGAGATCCGCGCCGTCGCGTTGTCCGCCGATGGAGCCTCGGCCGTCGCTGCCGTGGCCGCAAACGCGCTCACGCGCATTGTACGCATCCCGCTGGATGCCCCCCGCGTACCGGAGGACCTCTTCACGGTCACTGGCGATGTGTGGGACCTGGACATCGCCGCCTCTGGCGTGGTCGACGTCAACGTGGCCGACCGGCCAGGGGAGGTCGTTCGCTTCGCGCCAGATGGTACCGAAACCGCAACGCTCGCCCGGTTTCCTCGCGCCATCCTTTCGAAGATGGTGGTGGCGCTACCCGACGGGCGCGACGTCGTCGACAGGCGGGTGTCCGGGCGCATGCGCCTGATGGCGATGGCGCAGGGCAAGAGCCCCGAACCGCTCCTGAAGACGCAGGAGGAGTCCGCGTCGCCGATGACGGCGGTCGCCGGCAATAGGATTGCGTTCGCCATCGGACCGGAACCGCGCGAGACGATCGCTCTGGCGGACACCGCCACCGGCCGCATCCTGAGTCAAATCACGCCACAGCAAGGCGTCATCCAGACGATGGCCGCCTCGGCTGATGGAGAGACGCTGTACTTCACGGCGGGTGGCTCCGTGTGGTCCGTGGCGACGGCGGGAGGAGAACCGCGCCGCATCTGTCCGGGTCTCTGGGTGCTCGTGCACCCCTCTGGCAGGCTGATCGTCGCCCGGAACGACGGCACGCAGGTCGGCCTGTTCGAGGTCTCGGCGGAGAACGCGACGGAGCGCGCCATCGCGTTGGACCGGGGCGCCCGGTTCTTCACGATGGGCGGAGTCCGCGCCGACGGTCAGGTGGCAGCGTCATTGAATCAGGTCGACTCCTGGTGGCTGCAGCTCGGGCTCGTCGACCTGACGTCGGGGCGCACCATTCAGCTACCGGGCGACGGGGTCAGTGAGGTCGTGTGGGCAACGTGGACGCGTGATGGGCAGATCCTCGCGCTCAAGCAGGGTATGAATGCCTCTATCTGGACGTTCACGCCGGGGAAACAATGACTCCGGCCGGGCGATGGCGGGTCTAGAACGATGGCAGGGTACGTCTGATAGCGGACCGAGCGGCCCTTTCGGTCTGTCTGGCTAACGCCGGGCATCAGCCGCAGCGCGACCAGGATCGCCAGCGCGCTGTCGGCTGCATGCCATGTTAGGCGTCGATGTTCACAAGCTGACTCGTGGAGTTCGGCTCTGGCACCGGCTGCCCCTCGCCCCGCAGCCCCTCGACGTGAAACTCGATCGCCTCGCGAATCAGCGTCTCTACCTCTGGCAGAGACTCCCCGACGGCAACGCACCCCGGTAGGTCGGGCACATAGGCCCCAAAACTCGTCGGGCCACGTTCAATCACGACGAGGTACTGCATGAGTCCACCTCACTTCTTCAACCCAGCGTGCTTCAGAATGCTGTTCAGCGTTCCCGGCGGTACTTCTACGCTCGACTTCCCAGCAACGGTCACGGTTCCCGGTTTCGTCGGATGATGGAACTGCCGATGGCTACCCTTCTGCCGCACCTGCGACCAGCCATCGGCCTCCAGGCGGGTCACCAACTCATGAACTTGACCGGCATGCCACTGTCGATCCTACCCTGAGCCCGGACACGTCGTCGAATGCCCTGTCGTCACCGCAGGCACGGCACGCCCGGACGCGAACATCTGACTACTCTGGTCGAGCGTCAGGAATGAGTACCCAGGGGGATCGTCGTCGTAGTTTTCGCGACGCCTGTTCGGCGCCTAACTTTGACATGGGCGGAAGGCGCCATTCGCTGGGTCCGACCCGACCGCTTGCTCCCAGGCTCGAAGCCACGATTCCCGTCCCGCCGGCATTGTGCCCGCCATTGGATTGGCCAATCGTGCGCGTCAGGGCGTGCCGCCGGCGTGCTTGGCCACGGCCGCGCGCCAAGCACCACTGGGCTCGGGCGAGCCGCCAAGGCGCTGGTCCACAATCTGCGCGGTGCGGTAGGCGATGCCGTAGAAGCGCTCGTTGGCGTCGCGGTCCTGCCGAATCGTGCTGCCGTTGAGCGTCACGCCCGCAAAGACTCCGCGCGTGCGCGAGTAGCTCAGCATCTGCGCGCGCAGTTGAATGTCGGTCGAGGCCGACGCGTCGCGGCCCACCGGACCGGCCGCCACCGAAGCATCCGCGCCGATCTTGAACTGGTTCTTCAGCAGTTGGTCGAGACCCCGCCGGTTCTGCACGACCAGCACCAAATCCACTGCCTGCACACCGATCTGGAATCCGATGCTGCCGCCGGTGATCGTAAGAAACGCCGGCGAACTCCACGCGCCGCTCGTCGGGTCGCGCACGCCGATCACGCCGTGACCGCGGGACCCGCCCACGACGAAGCCCGCTTTCACGAGCGACGGGAAGACCGCGATCGCCTCGGCCTTCTCGAGAATCGACCGCGGCACGGCGGCATCGCCTGCGCCCATGATCTCGTCGAGCACGGCGATGGCCGCGGTGATGCGATCCGATTCCCTGACGCCGTCTTGCGCGAAGAGCCGGGCAACGGCGGTCAGCAGCACCAGCGCGGCGGTGACAGAGACTCGGGTCAGGGTCATCCCGCGAGTCTACCAGCCCCCGGGTCCCCGCTCGCTAGAGAATGGCGGGCGCCCCGGGCCGGAAGTCGGCGCCCAGAATCGACACGGAGTTGGCGCCGAGCCACTCGTCGAGCACCCGCGCATACACCGCCCGGAAATCCGTTTCGTAGCGCACGTCGCCAGCCGCGTTCTCGAGACCAGGGTTCGACGGGTCGGCGCGCAGCTTCGCCGCGGTGCCGTACAGCCCGCCGCGCACCCGCCCGCCAAGCGCCATCATGATGCCCGCGGCGCCGTGGTCGGTGCCGTTGCTGCCGTTCTCGGTGATGCGGCGGCCGAACTCCGAGAAGACGAGCACCATCGTGGAATCGAGCAGGCCCTGGTTCTTGAGGTCGTTGTAGAACGAGATGACGCCGTTATTCACGGTGGCCATCAGCGTGTTGTAGGCCCCGTTGACTGGATTCTGGTTGGCGTGCGTGTCGAAGCCGCCGGTCGACACCCAGAACACCTTGGTGCCGATCTGCCGGTTCATGGCCCCGGCCACGGCCTGCAGCGCCTGGCCCAGGCCGGTATTCGGGTAGGTGATCGACGGCCGATAGGCGGCCACGGTGGCCACGCGGTCGAGCGTGCCGAGCGCGGCCTGGGCGGTGGAGTTCAC
>JANNEJ010000834.1:0-1802 GCA_031378585.1 Acidobacteriota bacterium
CGCCGCTGGTGGCGCGCTGGCACTGTGGCCGCACGGTGCAGCGAGCCAAACGCCCACGGCGAGGCCGCTCAAGATCGGACTCATCGGCTCCGGCCGTCAGGGCGGCGCGCTCGGGCTGCTGTGGGCCAAGGCCGGGCACGAGGTGTTCTTCTCGTCGCGCCACCCCGAGAACCTGAAGGATCTCGTGGCGCAAGCCGGTCCGAAGGCCAAGGCGGGGCTGCCCGAAGAGGCGGCCCGCTTTGGCGACGTCGTGCTGATTGCCGTGCCCTACGGCGCGCTGCCGCAGGTGGGTAAGGACTACGCGGCGCTCATGAAGGGGAAGATCGTGATCGACGTGGGCAATCCGCGGGTCGATCGCGACGGCGAGGTGGGGAAGGACGCGCTGGCGCGCGGCACCGGGGTCACGTCGAAGGAATATCTGCCTGGCGTGCGCCTGGTGCGCGCGCTGAACGCGCTCAGCTTCACGCAGGTCACCAAAGAGGCGCACCGCGCCGGGGAGAAGCTCGGCATCCCGATCGCGAGCGACGATCAGGACGCCATTGCCACGACGGTGAGGCTCGTGACCGACGCTGGCTTCGAGCCAGTCGTGGTCGGCGGCCTGGCGCGGGCCCGCGAGTTCGACGCCGGCACGCCGGTCTACGTGAAGGGGCTGACCGCGGCGCAGCTCAAGGCCGCGCTGAAGCTGCCGTAATGCCGGGCCGTCAGCCGGCCGGTCGCGCCAGGTGCGCCTGCATCGCCGCGACGTACCGAGGCACGTCGACCACGGCCGCCTGCAGAGCGCCGAACACGCGGTGCGGGTCGAGATCGTCGTAGTCGTGCACGAGCCGATTCCGCAGCCCGGCGGCGATGAGTGCCAGCTTCCGGGTGACCAGGTGTTCGTCGGCAGTCATGGACGTGTCGCGGCGTAGCGTTCGACATAGCGTTGCTCGAACGCCAGGAACGGCCGGTAATCTTCGTAGCGATGGAACGCCCGCAGTTTGAGTGCCTCGAAATCGGCAGCCGAGCCGTACACGAGTTCACAGGCATCGGCGACCCGCTTCAGGAACAGAGGATCGGCCCGGTTGAGCACAGCGACGTCGACCTCACGTCCTGGGTTCAGCACCTGCAAGTCAGCCGCGAGCTCGACGAGGCGGTGGCCACCAGTGCATCAAGAGACGGGCGCTTCCTGTTCTACAACAGCGTCAGCAATGAGACCAACGTCGATATCTGGGTGGCGCCGTTGACGGGCGATCGCACGCCCGCGGTGTGGCTGAGAACACCGTTCCGCGAGGGTTATGCGGCGGCGTCTCCGGACGGGCGGTGGGTGGCCTACCAGTCGAACGAATCCGGACGGCCAGAAATCTACGTGCGACCGTTCGTGCCGACGGCGGACCGTGCGTCGGCGGCCGAGTTCGACGGCCAGTGGCAGGTGTCGACGAGCGGCGGCATCCACCCCGTGTGGCGTCACGACGGGAAAGAGCTCTTCTACCTGAGCCCGGCTGGCGAGATGATGGCGGCGCCCATCGCCGCGACGGCCGGTGGTGTTGCACCTGGTGCTCCTGTGGCCCTCTTTCAGACGCGCGTCGTCGGCGGCGGCATCGATGCGCTGCAGGCGCGCCAATACGACGTCGTCCCCGACGGGCGCTTCCTGATCAATACGGCCCTGGAGGATGGTGGGGCGCCGATCACGATCATCCAGCACTGGAATCCTGACGCGAACAAGTAGCGTGGCGCGGGATTGGCAGGCACTGTTGAACCGGTGATGGCGCCCCGCGTCTCGGGCCTATAATTGAGTGGTGCACGATCGATCGGCATATCGAGTT
>JANNEJ010000547.1:0-4718 GCA_031378585.1 Acidobacteriota bacterium
TCTCGCGGGCCTGCAGGGCACCCGTATGCTCGAGAAAGCGATCGGCCAGGGTGGATTTCCCGTGGTCGATGTGGGCGACGATGGCGAAGTTACGGACGCGGCTCTGCTTCAGCACGACAGCTCAGTGAACCATTCATTATCAGCCGAAACGGGCCCAGAGCACCATCAGCGCGAACGCAAAGGGCACGACGGCCACCGTGATGCCGGCCCCCAGAGCATCCTCACCCGCCCCCCGCAATCCGGTCGCCGGCGACGGCGCCCCTTCCTGCCGCCGCCGGACCGACTGCCTCGCCCGCCAGCCGAGCGCGACGGCCGCACCCGACATCGCCAGCGGAATGACGACCATCGCCAGGAAGGTCATGACGGGTATGCCGCGAAACAGCTCGTGCACTGGTGCCTCTTGGTTGGGGATCTGGCCGACCGGTGACGTCTGTCAGCGCACCCGCAGATCTGGAATCTCGCGCAGAATCATGGTCTTCTTAGCCGAGACCATTCGCTGCACCTGAGCGGTTGCCGGGTTTCGGGCACGGGCGGCGCTGTAGGCCTGCCACGCGGCAAGGTCGCGCACCGCGTACGTCCGCAGGTAGTCCCATCCGTCCGACACCAGAAAGCGCGCGGTCTCGGAGCGCACGACGATGTCGCGCATCTCGGTTTGCCGTTCCCAGGGATGCACGGTGTCCAGCGTCTCGCGCTCGAAGGCCCCGGGGGAGCCGGGCGTGACGCGCAGAAACTCGAAGACCTCGAGCTGGCCATCGGGCGTCGCGGGAATGACTGGCGGCGAGATGACCTCCACGAACTGGTCGTGATGGCCGAGACTGAGATCCGACACCCGGCGATACAGCTCGAAGACCGGCGGATGGTCGGGCCAGGGCCGGCGCAGGTCGCGGTTGGCGCGGTCCATCGCCGCCATGTCGTCGTAGTGCGTCACGACCATCAGGTTGAGCGGCTCGGGGCTCTCGACTTCGCTGAACGCCCGCACGTGACGCATCGGCTCGACCTGGCGGTAGATCGGCGCCAGGTGCACACGGTAGAGGTCGAGCGCCGCGCGCGACTGCCCCGGCAGGAACCTGAACGTGACCAGCTGCCGCACCTCGCGCGACTCGACCTGCGGCTGCGCTGACAGCGCCACAGCCGCGCACGCCGCCAGAACGAACGCAGCGACGACGCGGCCCAGACGACTCATCATCGCTGGTCGAGCGGCACCCACGCCTGCGGATACGCCGGACCGGTGTACTCCGCGCGGGGGCGAATCAACCGGTTGTTTGCCAGCTGCTCGAGCACGTGCGCCGACCAGCCCGCGATGCGGCTCACCGCAAAAATCGGCGTGTACAGATCGATGGCGATGCCCATGGTGTAGTACATCGACGCGGAGTAGAAATCCACATTGGGATTGAGCTTCTTCTCGCTCTTCACGATGCTCTCGATGCGCTCGGACATCTTGAACCACTTCAGATTGCCGGCGCGCGCACCCAGCTCGCGCGACATCTGCCGCAGGTGCGAGGCCCGCGGATCTTCGGTGGTGTAGACGCGGTGGCCGAAGCCCGAAATCTTCTCCTTGCGCGCGAGCTTCCCGCGCACGAAGGCGTCGATGCGCTCGGGCGGCGCGTCCTCGCCGATCTCGAGCAGCATCTTCATCACGTCCGCATTGGCGCCGCCGTGCAGCGGGCCTTTCAGCGTGCCAATGCCCGCGACCACCGCCGAGTGGATGTCGGTCAGGGTGGCGGCCGCGACGCGCGCGGCAAAGGTGGACGCGTTCAGCTCGTGATCGGCGTGCAGCACAAGCGCCACGTCCATGGCGCGGACCGCCACCGGGTCGGGCCGCTCGCCCTGCAGCATGTAGAGGAAGTTGGCGGCATGGCCAAGCGCGGGGTCAGGCGCCACCGGTCCCCCGCCAGTCTGCATCCGCCCCCAGGTGGCGACCAGGCTCGCCATCTGCCCGGTGAGGCGGACGGCCTTGCGGTACGACGCCCGCGGCGACTGGTCGTGCGCGTCCGGGTCGTAGTGCGCCAGCGCGGAGGTGAGGGTGCGCAGGGCGTCCATGCCGTCGGCATTCCCCGCCGCGGCTGCCGCGCCGGGGGCCCCTTGGCCCGGAGGCAGCATCTTCATGAAACGCACGACCTGCTCTGGCAGCGGCCGCGCGGCGGCCAGCTGCGACTGCAGGTCGCCCAGTTCGGCCTTCACCGGCAGATGACCGTGCCACAGCAGGTGGCAGACCTCTTCGAAGGTGGCGTGCCGCGCCAGGTCGTGGATGTCGTAGCCCCGGTACGAGAGCACGCCCCGGTCGCCGTCGATGAAGCAGATGCTCGAGTCGGTGGCGACGATGTCTTCCAGTCCGGCTTTGGCTTTCACGTCCATGGGGGGATCTTACAGGGACTGGGGGCTGAGGGCTGGGGCGTGCAGCATCTCGCGTTCAAAGAGATGCGTCCTTCGCCAGCGTGACAACTGCCCGCCCCAGCCCCCAGTCCCCAGCCCCTGTCTCAGTCCCTGTCTCTGAGTGGTATCCTCCGCTCGTTCAGGAGGCGTGCGAATGCGATACCGGTTTCTTGCGGTTGTGCTGGCGGTGATGGTGGTGGCGGTCGTTGCCAGTGGCTGGCGGTCCCTGGATGTGGTGCCCCCGCTGCACGCCCAGGCGCCGGCGGCCACGTCGCCGCGCAACCCAACCAGGGCCGAGGTGGTGCAGATGATGAAGGACATCTCCAACTGGGGCCGCTGGGGCGCCAGTGACGAGATTGGCACCTTCAACCTCATCACGCCGGCCAAACGCAAGGCAGCGGCGGCCCTGGTGCGCGAAGGGCTGTCGGTGTCGATGGCCCACACCCTCGACAAAGAGGTGCTGGCCGACAACCCGACGCCGTTCAAGGTCGAGTACCTGATGAGCGGCGGCAAGCTGTCGACCAACGCGGTGATGGACGTGATCACGTCGATGTACCACGCCACCACCACGACGCACATGGATTCCCTCTGCCACTACATCTTCGAGGGCAAGACCTACAACGGGTGGGAGATCGAAAAGTACCACCAGGCCACGCCGACCCGGGAGGGCTTCGGCGAAGGTCCGGGCTGCATGAAGAACAGCATCCTCGGCTTCAAGAACGGTCTCGTGACCCGCGGCGTGCTGGTCGACATCCCGTTGATGCGCGGGGTGAGGTATCTCGAACCCGGCATGCCCATCTACGCGTCGGACCTAGAGGCGTGGGAGAAGTTCTCCGGCGTCACGATCGGCAGCGGCGACGCGCTGTTCCTGCGCACGGGGCGCTTCGCCAGGCGCGCGGAAAAGGGACCGTGGCCGGCCGCCCGCGAGGCCGCCGGGTTCCATGTGTCGGTGATGCCGTGGTTCAAGGCGCGCGACGTGGCGCTCATCAGCAGCGACGCCGTGCAGGACGTCCAGCCGTCCAACATCGAGGGCTTCCCCCGTCCGATCCACATGCTGTCCATCAACACGCTCGGCATGCCGATGATCGATGTCGCCGACCTCGAGGAGGTCGCAACGGTCGCGGCTCGACTGAAGCGCTGGGCCTTCATGCTGACCGTGGCAGCGTTGCCGGCACCCGGCGGGTCGGGGTCGCCCGTCAACCCGATCGCCACGTTCTGATGACGTGGGCATGGCCCATGCGCCGCGGCGCACTTCCCGCAGCCGTGGCCGTGGTGGTCGCCATCGCGGGCGTCATCCCGCCGGTGCTGACCGCGCAAGGCCCGTGGCCCTTCGCGGGAGCCACCGAGTCGCGGGCGGGTGGAGCCGTGGAGCTCAAGGGCACGGTGCCGCTCACGGTCGCCGGCGCGCCGGTCGCGAAGCGCTACGTCTTGCGCTATCCCGCCTCGGGCTGGAACGGCGCGCTCGTCATCGGCGCGCACGGCGGCTCGGGCGGGAACAATTTCGACCCGGCGGGCAGGGTGATCGGCACCGACGAGACGGCGCTCGACGACGTGATCGGCGGCCGCGCGCTGGCGTCGCGCTTTGCGTACGCCAGCGTGGATCGGGACGGCGCCATCAGCGCGGCCGGCGGCCTCGCACTTACGAATCAGTTCGCCGACCTGGTGGCGCAGGAAATCAGACACCGGCTGGGACGCGCGCCTGATCGACGCTACTTGCTTGGTCTGTCGATGGGCGGTGGCATCGCGCGGGCCGCGGCTGAGGCACCAGGCACCCCATACGCCGGCATCGTCATCGTGGCGGGCGCCAACGGCGACCTCCCCACAAGAACGGCGCGGCAGGCACAACTTGCCGAGCTGTGGCCGGCAATCGATCCCAAAACACATCCAGGACTGGCGGCGACCGACCCGAAGGTCGCGGCGTTTGCGGAGGTCATCGGCACCCCAGCGGCGGCGCGCCGGCTGTGGCCCTTTACCGCGAGCGGCGCGGTGCGGGCGGCGGCGAGTCCCACCCCACCTGGTGCGAATGGAAACTCGACGGGCGTCGTGCGCGTGCCGACGATCGAAGTGGCCGGCACGTGGGACGACTTCGTGATCACAGAGCTGAAGGCGTATCGCGCACGCGTCTCGCCCGCCGACAGCCATCGCCTGTATCTGGTCGAGGGCGTGTGGCACATGTCAGGCGACGACGACGGCGTGCAGTCGTTCCAGTATGTGGCCTCGCGCATGGGGCTCGACCCCGACGTCGCGGCGGCCATGGGTGCCGGGCCATCGTACCTGCCCACCGTGCGCGAGGCGTTCGACCGGCTCGTGGCCTGGGTGGTACTGGGCGATGCCCCGCCGGCAAG
>JANNEJ010000911.1:0-1630 GCA_031378585.1 Acidobacteriota bacterium
GGCAAGGTCCACGGCGTTGCGCGACCCCAGGTCCAGAAAATCGGCCGGCGTGAACACCGCGCCGGCGCCCTTCTGGGCGATGCGCTGCGTGACCTGCGCGGCGATGGAACTCGCGTGGGTGCCCATGGCTTTCGACAGAAAAGTATATGCGGTTTTCTGTCACAACGGCTCAGAGACCGCGGAGCCTCGCAGGCGCACAGTCGGATCAGACCGTCTCCAAATCGTCTCCACGAGCGAGGTCGACTCGAGTCGACTGGTGAGGAACGGCGTTGAATGCTCCAAGCGGTGGAACTGATAGCGAATGAACGACTTGGACCAGAACTCGTGTGCCCGTCAACCACTTATGAAGACTGCCGGGAGAGTGTTCGATTCCCTCCGCCGGCGCCATTCCTCGAGCACCACGGGGACATGCGCCGTTGCGCACCCGCCTGGCCGCGCGCCGCTCAGCGCAGCTCACCGTCCTCGAGCAGGTCGCCCGGGCCCTGCTCCACGGGTTGGCATGCGCCGACTCTTGATCCGCGCAGATATTGCGCGATCCGGGCAGTTCAACGTCGCGTAGCCCTAGCTCAAGCGCAGCCCCGCGCCGAAACATGAGTGGATGGGACTGGGTGATCGTCCGCTCGTGACGCTTCGACTGCCGTTTCGCCTTGGCTTCGCCAGCGGTCGAACGTCAGTTGCGACGGCCGTGGATGCGTCAACACCGGGCGACACCGTCGGACTGCTGCCGCGCGGCGACGCCGTCGTCGCTGACGTAGCCGACGCCCAGCCCGCCCAGGCCTACACCGGGCCCGCGTCTCCTGTCGAGACGACCTCGGTCATCGCCCACGCAGGCGTGCAGCCAGCACTACCCACGCGTGCCGTGCATGCGTCGTCGGCCAACACCGTCGACGCGTCGGCCACCCTGGTGTGGCTGGCGTACACCTCGTCGCTCGCCGCGCGCGCCGCTACCCTCGAGGACGCCGCCGTCGCGGCGCTTGAAGGGCGCCTCGACCCGGCGCCTCGCCGGCGGGCGGCCCGCGACACCTACAAGCTGGCCACCTCGCTCTGGCTCGTGGAAGCCCGCGATGCGGCTCGTCAGGCCTGGGAGGCCGCCGGCCTGCTCGACGCCGGCACGCTGCTCGGCACCGCCAACGCGCTGCGCCTGTCGCAGATCGTCGAGAGCCTGCACCACGCCCTGCGATCGTTGCCGCCGCCCGAGGCGCTCTCACCTGCGGGCCGGTCTGCCGCGCCGCTTCTGCTCGTCGTCGACGACGACGACGCGCTGGCCCGCGAACTGCCCATCGAAGCGGCCGTACGGGGGTGGCGCGCCACGGTACTGCGTCATCTCCATGAGCCGCTCGACGAGACGGCCTCGGTCATCGTGCTCGGCCACGACCTGGTCGGTGATACAGACGCGGTCGCCCGCAACCGCCTGCTCGCCGCGCACCCGAACGCGCCGGTGGCCGCGCTCGCCTCCGGACCGTCGGTGCTGGAGCGTTCCGGGGCGCACGCCGTCGGGGCCGTGCGCACACTGTGCAAGCCCATAGCGCCGGCCACGCTCGTCGACGAGGCCATCGACATGCTCCGCCGGCAGCAGGCCTCGCCCCCGGTGGTCCTGGTCGGCATTGCCGACGCGACGCTCCGGGCCACG
>JANNEJ010000914.1:0-2988 GCA_031378585.1 Acidobacteriota bacterium
AAGAACGGACCGAGGTGCGCCTGTGGCGGGCCGCGGCGCTCGGCTACGTCCGTCACCAGCTCACCGCGGCGCTGTCCACGATGGGCATCGACGTTCCCACGCGCATGTGAAGGAGTGCTCATGCCGACGATTGCGATTGCCCACTGCCGCCGTCTGACCGACTACTTCGAGTCGGTAAAGCGAGCCGGCGCAACGGTGCTCGAAGTGTCGGCCGACGACGACCCCGGTACGGTGGCCGGCCGCGTGGATGGCGTGGTGCTCACCGGCGGTAGCGACGTGAACCCCAACCTCTATGGCGCCACACCGCACGTCTCGTACTCGGCGTCCGAAGCGGGACGTGACGCGTTCGAGATCGCGCTCGTGCGCGCAGCGACTGAGGCAGGGTTGCCGATCTTTGCTATCTGCCGGGGCATGCAGGTCCTGAACGTGGCGCTTGGAGGCGACCTCGTGCAAGACATCCCGAGCGAGGTGAACGGCGCGCTCAGCCACGACGTCCGAGAACCACGTTTTGCCATCGCCCACGAGGTGTGGGCGTCGAAGGGCTCACGGCTCTCCACGCTGATGCAGGAGAAGCTCGAGGACGCCGAGAGTTGCCCGGTGAACAGCCGTCACCACCAGGCCGTGCGCCACCTGGGGCGCGGTCTCGAGGTCGTGGCCACGGCGCCAGACGGCGTCATCGAGGCCGTTGAGGGGCCGGGGCCGTTCTGTCTCGGCGTGCAGTGGCATCCCGAGAACTTCTGGCGCACGGGCGAGTTCCGGCCACTGTTCGAGGGCTTCGTCGACGCGTGCCGCCGCTGACGTCGACACTGCGGGCACGGACGCGCAACGCCACCGGAGCACGGGACGTCAACGCGGCAGTTGGGCGGCTGGCGCGGTACCGATCACAACTGCTGCGTCGACATCCCGAGCCCCGGCGGCTACGAGCCGCTTCGCCGCGCCGCGGCTCAGCGGTCCAGCGTGAGCACCGTCTCGACGTGGCCCGTGCGCGGGAAGAGGTCGAAGGCGCGCACGTCGGACATCGCGTAGCCGGCGTCGATGAGCAGTCGCACGTCGCGCGCAAGCGTGGCCGGGTCGCACGACACGTAGACGATGCGCCGCACACCGCCGGCGGCCAGACCACCCGAGACCTCGGTCGACAGGCCCGTGCGCGGCGGATCGACAATCACCGTGTCGGCCCGCGCCGCCGTGGCCATCGCCAGCTCCTGTTCCACCGCGGCGTGACGGTACGTCATCGACGCATAGCCCGCCGCGTTGCGCCGCAGATCGTCGGCGGCCGTGTCGTGTCCCTCGACGGCGACAACCGTGTGACCGCTTGCCGCCGCAGCCACACTGAATAGTCCAACGCCGGCGTAGAGATCGAGTACCCGATCGCCGGTGACCCGCCCCAACACGTCGCCGACGAGCGCTTGTAGCAGATGTCGGTTGCCCTGAAAGAACGAGCGGGCGTGGTGGAGCACCGGCACGCCGGTCTTCGCGGCTACGTCGATCCGGTCGATGAGATGGGGGTCACCCCAGAGCAGATGTTCCTTTTCTCGGTCCACGGCCGACCAGCTGGCCCCATCGACGCTTTGGACGAGTCCCAGCGCCGCCATCGCCTTGCCGTCGGCCTTCTCGAGGGTGATATGGGCCGCGCGGCCGTCGCCCCCGGCCGTCTCGGCCCACTCGATCTCGGCGCTCACGCCTGCGCCGGCGCGGGCCATCGCCGCGCCGAGCCGGTCAATCGCCTCCGCGCTCGCCGGCGACATCTGGCGCGAGCCGGTCACGTCGCACAACCGGTGTGAGCCTTCCTCGAAGAAACCCCAGCGCCCGGCCCGCACGTGCACCCGCGCACGCGTGCGGTAGCCGTCGGCCGATGCTCCCATGACCGGCGTGCTGGCAAGCTCGATTCTGCCGATGCGCCGGAACGCATCGGCGAGGATCTCGGCCTTGAGCGCACGCTGGCGGTCGATCGCCACGTGCGCCAGGACGTTGCCGCCGCAAGCCAGCGCGTCGTCGCACGGCACGCGGTCCGGCGACGGCTCGACGACGGCCACGACGCTGGCCCAGATTGTGCGCCGCTGCACCCGCTCGACGCGCGCCGTCACACGCTCTCCGGGGATCGCGCCGGCCACCAGCACCACCGCACCGTCGTGACGCGCAATCATGCGGCCGCCCACGGCCGGCCGCTCGATCTGCAGTTCGAGAATCGCACCTGGAGTTGTCATCAGTCGAATGCCACCGTCGGAAGGCCAAGCGCAATGCGCACGAGCCGGGCGCGGGCCGCCGCCAGGGCCGCGGCCCACTGCGCGGCATCGAGACGCCCCCGGAAGGGCGACAGTTCGGTCTCGGCACTGCGGACGAGAGCGGCGATGCGATCGTCTGGCAGGGCCGCCTCGGCCTCGCGGACGAGCCGCGTGTCGAGGGCGGCGAGGGTGGCGATGACCGCGTCACGCGACGTGCCACGGGCCGTGAGACTGGCAGCACGCACGTGATCCACGGCCTCGGCGATCTCGCGCAACACGGGCTGCAGCGCTTCGGGCGCGCGGTCCTGGCCCCCTAGAGTTGACAGCTGCGCCACGACGCGGTCCACATGCGCGGCCAGAGTGCCGCGTCTCGGTCCTGGCAGCGGGCTATCCGCGGTGGTCACCCCGACGGCGCGCCGCCACCGGTCGAACCCGTCGAGCACGTCCGCCTCACAGAACTCAATGCGCAGCGGGCGACGGCGCGGGCCCTTCTTCGCCGCGCGTAACACCGTCTTGTCGATACCCTCGCACACGATGGCCAGTGGCACTCCCGCTTCGGCCCACGCCTTCACGAGCTCGAACGCGGGCCCCACCACGCGGATGAGATGCCCCTCGTTGCGCCGGCAGAGGTGCGTCTCCACCCCGCGGCAGTACTCGTGGATGTCGGTCACGGCGTCAGTTCCTGGCGCGTCATTCATTGCCACACGACCGCCCCTGACGTGATGTGCACGATGCGATCGCCCGTATCGACCAGCAGCGCGCCCGC
>JANNEJ010000933.1:0-1894 GCA_031378585.1 Acidobacteriota bacterium
GCAGAGGACGCCGCTCGCGAGGGCCCACCGACGGGGCTACTCTACCGCAGCCGACGTCGGGGCGTCGACTCCCACGGGCCTCATGGCCGAGGGGAGCGGCGTGGGCTCAGCGTCCCTTCAGCGCTTCCGACCTCGGCCCACACAGCCTCCGCGCGCTCCAAGGCCGCTTCCACGAGAGGCACGATGTTCGCTTCGCCCACGTGCTCGACAAACTCGGCCCGATGCAGGAACGCAGCCGGCTGCTGCCGGGCCCCGCACAGGATGAGAGACCGTCCCGACTGTTTCAGCCGGTCACTGAGCGACTCGAGCGCGTGCAGCCCCGTGGCGTCGATGGCCGTCATGTTCCGCAGTCGCAAGATCACGATCGGCGTAAACGCGGACAGGTTGGCGGTCGCGTCGGCCAGCTTGTCGGTCATCCCGAACAGGAACGGCCCGTGGATCCGCAGGATCGTGACATAGGCCGGCACCGTCCGGTCTTGCAGCAGGTGCTCGCGACCATCCTCGATGTCCTCGGCCGAGAGGGTCGAGACGATGGTCGTGTCCGTGACGCGGTAGATGTACAGCAGCGCCGCCAGCGCCATGCCCACTTCAACGGCCACGGTCAGATCGGCGATGACGGTGAGGGCAAACGTGATGGCCCAGACCGACCGGTCGGCCCAATCGAGCCGCCAGATGCCGCCGATCTCGCGCCATTCGCCCATGTTGTAGGCTACGACAACGAGCACCGCCGCCAGCGTCGGCAGCGGCACGAACGCGGCCAGGGGCGCCATCAGCAGGATGATCGCAAGGAGCGTCAACGCGTGCACGAGGCCGGCCACCGGCGAGCGGGCACCCGAGCGGAAGTTCGTGGCCGTGCGCGCGATGGCGCCGGTCACCGGAATGCCGCCGACTAGTGGCGCGAGCAGGTTGGCCACGCCCTGCGCCATGAGCTCAGCGCTCGAGTTGTGCCGGCCGCCGGTCATCGAGTCGGCCACCGTCGCCGAGAGCAGGCTCTCGACGGCCACCAGCAGCGCCACGGTCAGGGCCGACGGCAGCAGCGGCAACAACAGATCGACGCGGAAGGCGGGAATCGCGAACGGCGGCAGCCCAGTCGGAATCCCTCCGAACTTCGAGCCAATGGTCTCAACCGGCAGGCCGAACACCGCTGCGGCGGCCGTCGCCAGCACGAGCGCCACGATGGCGCCGGGCACGCGGGGCAGCCACCGCGGCACCAGCAGCACGATTGCGAGCGACCCGGCCGCCAGGGCGAGGGCCTCTGGATTCAACGACGGCATCCCCGCGGCCAGCGCCGCCATGCGGGCAAAGAACTCGGTGGGTACCTCACCCATCCGCAGGCCGAAGAAGTCCTTGATCTGCGTGGAGGCGATGAGCAGTGCGATGCCGTTGGTGAAGCCCACCACCACTGGCCGAGGAATGAACTTCACGGCCTGTCCAAGGCCGGTCACGGCCAGCAGAACCAGGATGACACCCGCCATCATCGTGACCATCAACAGCCCTGGCAGGCCATGGGCCGCGATGATCCCGGCCACGATCACGACAAAGGCGCCCGTGGGGCCGCCGATCTGGATCCTGGAACCGCCAAGCAGCGACACCAGGAACCCACCGACGATCGCCGTGTAGATACCCGCCTGGGGTGTTACGCCGGACGCGATGCCAAACGCCATGGCCAGTGGCAGCGCCACGACGCCCACGGTCAGCCCGGCAACCAGATCCGCGACAAGCGCGTGCCGGTCGTAGGACCGCAGCGACTCGACGAGCGCCGGACGCCATGTCTGCAGGTTCACGCTCACACGAGCCTCGTTGACGAGCGTTCCGGCACGCGTACGGCCCACCGCAGCTTCGCGGACCCCGCGCGGGGATTGGCGCGGATTTCCTCGGCCGATGCGCGCACCAC
>JANNEJ010000982.1:0-3403 GCA_031378585.1 Acidobacteriota bacterium
AGCAAGGGCTCTTGACGCTGAATGGCCTCGAGTGCCTCGCGGGTCACCGCCTCAGCCGTGCGTTCGCCGCGACGGATCTGGTCACGTGCTTGGGCAAGCGGTCCGCGCTGGTCGGTCATGCCATCACCCGTGGCACCTTGAACAAGCCGGCTTCCTTCGCGGCCTCGGGCGCATTCTTCAGGGCCTCGGCGCGCGTCAGCGGCGTATGCGGTTCGTCGAGCCGCTCGTGGGCGTCGTCCCCCGAGGCGTGTGACATCGGCGTCACACCGCTCGTATCCTCCGACTGGATCTGGCGCACGTACTGGAGGATCTCGGCGAGTTGGCGCCCGAAGAGCGCCACTTCGTCGTCGGTGAGAGCCAGGTGTGCGAGCGCGGCAATGCGTCGAACCTCGGCGGCGTCGAGCGGCGTCACTGGCATGTCGTCCAAATCGTACCACGAAGTTTTGTTGGGACGAGTCGGCCTTCAGGCGCCCGACGTAGAATGGACCAGCCCTCGCCGAGCGACGCCCGCAGTTGGGACGTTTGTTGCCTTCTGGCCGTGATGGTGCTGCCTTTGGAGTTGTCCCTCATGTCTCGTGTTGTGTCCCTGCCGGTGACGGTCGTTCGAGTTGCGGCGTGGCTTTCGGTCGTGGCCGTTGCCGGCTGCGGTCGGGGCGCGTCAGAGGCGCCGGGTGCCGGCGGTCCCCCCGGTGGCGGCTTCCCGCCCATGGGTGTGGAGGCCGTCACGATGGCGATGAGCCCCGTTGAGGAGACAAGCGAGCTCATCGGCACGGTGAAATCGCGGCGCTCCGCGACGGTGCAGCCGCAGGTCGAAGGCTTCGTCACACGTATCGCCGCGCGGTCGGGCGACCGCGTGCGCGCCGGCGCCATGTTGCTCGAGATCGATGCGGGGCGCCAGGAAGCCGCGGTGGCCACGCTGCAGGCGCAGCGGGCAGCGCGCGAGGCCGACCTTGCATACTGGACGCAGCAGACCTCCCGCCTCAGCACCCTGCTGGCGGCGGGCGCCGTGAGCCAGCAGGAGCACGACCAGGCAGACAACGCGCGGCGCTCGAGCGACGCGCAACTGGCCGCACTCGACCAGCAGATTCGCGAACAGCGGGTGGAACTCGGCTACCACCGCGTGCTGGCGCCGGCCGCCGGCGTGGTGGGCGATATCCCCGTGCGCGTGGGCGACCGCGTCACCCGCAGCACCGTGCTCACGACGGTGGACGACAATCGGGGCCTCGAGGTCTACCTGCAGGTGCCCGTGCAGCAGGCGCCCGACCTGGTGGTGGGATTGCCTGTGCGACTCGTGGACGATCGCGGGGTCACGCTCGTGACGACGGCACTGACGTTTGTGGCGCCGTCGGTCGATCCGGCCACGCAGTCGGTGCTTGCCAAGGCCGCCCTCGACCGGCCAGAGGGCCTGCGCAATGACCAGTTCGTGCGCGCCCGGATCGTGTGGCGTTCGACCACCGCGCTCACCGCGCCGCTCGTGTCGATGACGCGCATCAACGGCAAGTACTTCGCGTTTGTGGCCGAGGGCGCCGGCGACAAGACGGTGGCGCGTCAGCGACCCGTGGAACTGGGCGGGCTCGCGGGCAACGACTACGTGGTCACCAAGGGCCTGTCGGTGGGCGACCGGCTGATCGTGTCTGGCGTGCAGAAGATCGGTGACGGCGCTCCGGTGTCGGTCAGCATGGCGGCCCCGGCCTCCGCGGCGCCGGCCGGCGCCGCCAAGTAGGGCCCGCCATGCGTCCAGACACTTTCATCAGCCGGCCCATTCTCTCGACCGTGCTGGCGCTCGTAGTCGTCATCGCCGGGGCGATCGCCATTCCCACGCTGCCCATCGCGCGATACCCCGAGTTGGCGCCGCCGTCGGTGACCGTCTTTGCGACTTACACCGGCGCCAACGCGCAGGCCGTGGAATCTGCGGTCACGACGCCGCTCGAGCAGGCCATCAACGGCGTCGAAGGGCTCGCCTACCTGCAGTCGTCGAGCACCAACAGCGGCATCAGCACCATCACGGCTACCTTCGACATCGATCGCAATCCCGATCTGGCGGCCATCGACGTGCAGAACCGCGTGAACCAGGCACTCGGGCGGATGCCGGCTGACGTGCGCACCAACGGCATCACGGTCACGAAGAACACCGCCGGGTTCATGGGCGGCCTGGGTTTCTTCACCAAAGACAACCGCTACGACGCGCAGTACATCAGCAACTACATCGACCGCTACGTGCGCGACGCCGTGAAACGCGTACCCGGCGTGGGCGACGTCATCATCTTCGGCGAGCGCCGCTACGCGATGCGGCTGTGGATCGACCCGGGCAAGCTCGCCGCGCGCGGCCTGACCGCCGGTGACGTCGTGGGCGCGCTGCGCGAGCAGAACGTGCAGGTCGCGGCCGGCGCCCTGGGCGACGCGCCCGCGGCGGCCGACCAGATGTTCAACCTCAGTGTGCGCGCGCAGGGCCGGCTCACCGAGGCGGCGGAGTTTGCCGACGTCGTCGTGTCGGGCGGCAAGGACGGAGCGCTCGTGCGCGTGCGAGACCTCGGCCGCGTGGAACTCGGCGCCGAGAACTACGCGTCGAACCTGCGCTTCCTCGGACTCGAGGCGGCGGGCATGGGGATCGCGCTGCTGCCCACGGCCAATGCGCTCGAGGTCTACGACGGCGTGCTCGCCGAGATGACCCGCATCGAGCAGAACTTCCCGCCGGGGCTCGAATGGCGGCTGGCGTTTGACAACGTGACCGTTGTGCGCGAGTCGATCGTCGAAGTGCTGAAGACGCTGGCCGAGGCGCTCGTGCTGGTCGTGCTCGTCATGTTCCTGTTCCTGCAGAACTGGCGCAGCACGATCATTCCGGCGCTCACGATCCCCGTGTCGCTCATCGGCACGTTTGCCTTCGTGAAGTTGTTCGGGTTCTCGATTAACACGCTGACGCTCTTTGGCATCGTGCTCGCGATCGGCATCGTCGTCGACGACGCCATCGTGGTCGTCGAGAACATCGAGCGGCATATGCGCGAGTTCAAGAAGTCGGCCTACCAGGCCGCCGTGGACGCGATGCGGGAAGTGCTGAGCGCGGTGATCGTGATTGGCATCGTGCTCGTGGCCGTGTTCGTGCCGGTGGCGTTCTTTCCGGGCACGACCGGGCGGCTCTACCAGCAGTTCTCGCTCACGATCGCATTTGCCGTCGTGCTGTCGGTGTTCAATGCCATCACGCTGACGCCCGCGCTCGCGGCGCTGCTGCTCGACAAGGAAGTGCACAGCCACGGATGGTTCTTCACGGCCGTGAACCGGTTCATTGACGCCGGCACTTCGGCCTACGTCGTGACCGTGCGCCAGGCGCTGGCCTGGAAGTGGCTGATGCTGGTCGTGTTTGCCGGCGGGCTGTGGGCGACCTGGGCGATTGCGCAGGCCGTTCCGA
>JANNEJ010000994.1:0-1780 GCA_031378585.1 Acidobacteriota bacterium
AGCGTGTTCACCGACGCGATTGCCACGGCCAAGGTGCCGGCGCTGGATCTCGCCACGCGCTACCAGGAAGTGGGCGAGGCGCTGCTGCCGCTCATCAACCCGCAGCTCGTCGAAAAGTACGGCATCGAGATCCCAAGCTTCATCCTCGAGAACTGCTCGGTGCCGCCAGAAGTGGAAGCGGCCATCGACAAGCGTTCCAGCATGAGCGCCATCGGCAACCTGAACGACTACGTGAAGTACCAGATGGCGCAGGGCATGGCGCAGCCCGGCGGAGGCGGCGGCGTAGCGGGCTCGGCTGCGGAGATCGCGATGGGTTTCGCCATGGCGCAGCAGATGGCGAATCAGCCCGGCGGCATCCTCGGCGGCGGCAGCCAGACCGCGGCGGGCGCAGCTCCTTCGACGACCCCACCGCCGATTCCCGACGTGCTTACGCCAGCCGACGTGGCCAAGACGCTCGGCGTCACCGAAGCCGACGTGATCGCCACGCTCGAGAAGGGCGACCTCAAGGGCAAGAAGATCGGCTCGGCCTGGCGCGTGACCAAGGCCGCGCTCGACGACTTCCTGAAGTCGTAACCGCGTGAGCACCGAGCCCCCGCCCATTCCGGCGGCCCCGGCTCCAGAGATCTCGGCGCTCGACAAGCATCACTGTCCGGGCTGCGGCGCCGAGGCCAACTGGAACGCCGCGAAGCGGGCGCTGGTCTGCCCGTATTGCGGCACCGTGTCCCCGGCGCAGCTCGCGAGCGATGGGTCGCTCGTGCAGGAGCACGACCTGGCACTGGCCCTGCGCGCGATTCCCGACGCGCAGCGCGGGTGGGAGCAGGACCGCACGTCGGTGCAGTGCCAGAGCTGCAAGGCGATCTCGCTCTTCGAGTCCACGCGCGTGGCCCAACGCTGCGAGTTCTGCGGCTCGGCCTCGGTCGTGCCCTACACCAAGACGCGCAACGCCATCTATCCCGAAAGCCTGCTGCCCTTCACCTACACCGAGTCGCAGGTGCGCGAGGCCATCCGCCAGTGGTACGGCAGCCGGTGGTTTGCGCCCAACCGCTTGAAGAAGGCCGCGCTGACCGACCGCGTGGGCGGCATCTACCTGCCCTATTGGACGTTCGATGCGCGCGTGCACGCGCGCTGGCAGGCCGAGGCGGGCCACTACTACTACGTGTCTCGCACCGTCACCCGCAACGGCAAGTCCGAGACCGTGCAGGAACGGCGCGTGCGCTGGGAACCGGCCGCCGGTGAACTGTCGACCGCGTTCGACGACGAACTCGTGGCGGCTACGCAGGGCATCCATCCAGCGCTGCTGAAGGCGGTCCAGCCCTTCCCCACCAAGACGCTGAGGCCCTACGACCGCGGCTACGTCTCGGGCTGGGTCGTCGAGCAATACCAGATCGACCTCGTGGGCGCCGCCGAGCGCTCACGCGCCGAGATGGACGCCAAGGTGCGCGCCCGCTGCGCTGAGGACATTCCCGGCGACACCTACCGCAACCTGGAAGTGGCCGCCACCTACACCGACCAGACGTTCAAGCACACGCTGCTGCCCGTGTGGCTGCTGCAGTACGACTACGGGCGGAAGAGCTACCAGGTGGTGGTCAACGGCGTGACCGGCGCCACCGCCGGCGAGCAGCCCTACAGCTGGGTGAAGATCTTCTTCGCCGTCCTCGCGATCCTGGCGGTCGTGCTGCTGGTGATCTCACTCGACAACTAGACGCGGGGCCTGACCGCGATGGCGAGACATCGGCACAGGATCCGTGCCATCGGGGTCAGACACAAAGACAATTCGAGA
>JANNEJ010001002.1:0-4124 GCA_031378585.1 Acidobacteriota bacterium
CGAGTGCCGCCGCATTGTTGTACGGCGTCGTCACGTACAACACGTCGTCCACCATCAGCGGTTGGTTCTCGAAGCGGAAGGGCAGCGTGCCGTACTCGGGGAGCGGCTGTTCACCGTGCGCCCACTGCCAGGCCACGCCGAGGCGCGGGACGTTCTGCGCGGTGATGTCGGCCGCGGGCGAGTACTTGCTACTCGCGGAGTCGCCGCCGTACACGGGCCATTCCACCATCGGGGACTGACCGGACGGTTGCGCCAGCAGCGTCGCGACGATGACGCCGGCCGCCGCGAGTGTTCGAGGCATGGCGAATCCTAAATAGGGGGCAGACAATCTGGACAACGGTGCAATGAGCGCCAGGTTCGGGGTCTTGGTTCGGCGTTTGCGAAGATAGGCAAATCTAGCATGGTCCCGGGGTGACGGAATCCACCTTGCCACAGGCGCGTGTCAGGGGCTGACGACCACCACCGACAGGCGGCAGCGCGAGAACTGATCCCGCGCGCCGCGCCAGAACGGGAAGGCCTCCATTGTGAATTTCCCCGTGCTGCGCACTAATCCGGACCGCGCCGCGCCAGCGGTCCCACGACTCGTCCCAATCCCCACACGGGGCGAGGCTCGGCGCTGGCACCGCCATTGCTAGCGACACCGGCATGGCCCGCCATCGACCTCTGGCGATGCTGATGGCGCTGCCCGTAGTTTTGTCGGCTTGTCGTGGCACCAGCACACCGACCGGCCAGACGCCGTCGGCATCCCTGCCGCTCCAACACGAGACCGCCACGATGCGCGTGTATCACGACAACGGCGACACGGTGGACATCGGCTGGCAGGAGACCTATAACAGCTGGGCGCTGGCGCGTCTGGGCGTGGCGCCGCCGCAGAAAATCGAGTACCGCAAATACCTTTCGCGCGACGCGATGGGGCGCTACACGGGGAACTATTCGACCAACGGCTACGCCGAACCCGAGCGGTGGCGTGTCCACACCATCTGGCCGCGCGACAATCACGAGATCGTCCACATCTACACCGCCATGGTGGGACGGCCCTCGGACTTCTTCAACGAAGGCATCGCCGTGGCGTTCCAGACCGATCCGCTGGCCGGCACGTACGAGGCCGTGTTCAACGGTCAGGAAGTACATGCCGCATGCCGGGCGTACCTGCGGGCGGGGCAGTTGCCGCTGCCGGTCGCAAGCTATGCGACCACGTCGCCGTTCCGCAATATTCAAGACCAGGTGCTGAGCTACCGCTACGCCGGGTCGTTCGTGCGGTTCTTGATTGATCGATACGGCGTGCCGACCGTGCTCGAGTTCTTCCGGAGCGCCGGCGGGCGCGACGAGTCGATCGCGTCGATACGTTCGCGTTCGCAAGCCGTGTTCGGTCGCACCGTCGAAGAGCTCGAAGCCGACTGGCTGACGATGCTGCGCGGTTGACGGCGTTGCTCGTGGCCAGACAGACAACCGCGGAGGTCTGGCCGTCTGGCCCCCGCGTCGCGGTCTGTGTTCGGCACCAATGACGCAGCTCGCTCCGCCGATCTGGACCCCGCGAGTGCTATCGTCGTCGCTGGGTTCAGGCGCTAACCGCCACGGCGTGGCTTGGTTCAGGCGCGAACTGCCACAGCGTGGTGCGGCGCCCGGCGCCATCAGGTTCGGTCGTCTTGTGCGACGCGGAGCAGGAGAGTGATTGATGTGTCGTTCGGGCAAACGTCGAGTCACCTCAGGCCGCAGTGCAAAGCACACGGGGCATCGCGGAGGCGTTCGGGGTGCGCGCGCCCGGTGAGCGCCCGACGTTTCGACGCCAAGTGCGGCGTGAATCGGCTCGAGGAGCTGCCACGGTCGCCCGGCGTCTACGAGTGGCTCGGTCCCGACGGTGAAACGCTCTACGTCGGCAAGGCCAAGAACCTCCGAAACCGTCTGCGCCAGTACCGGAACGCGAGCCGTACGAAGGTTCACCGCAAGATGCGGGCACTGGTTGCGGCGGCGAGCGAGCTGCGCGTGCGGCCGTGCGAGAGCGATCTGGCGGCGCTGCTGATCGAGAACGAGCTGATCCAGCGGCTCCGGCCGCCCTTCAACGTGTCGGGCGCGTTCACGTGGCTCTACCCGTGCATCGGGTTGCGAGTTCACGAGCTGGAGCTCGATCTCTGCTGCACGACTTCGCCGAGCGCGCTGGAGGCGTTCGTGTTCTTCGGCGCCTACCGTTCTCCGCGACTCACGCGCGCGGCGTTCGGCTCGCTCGTCGAGTTGCTCGAGTACCTTGGCCACCTCGAGCCGACCCGGCGCCTCAGGGATTTGCCGCGGGTACCGTTCACCCGGCTGGTGCGGTTCCGTCAGCTCGACTCCAGGTGGCGCACCGCGCTGGAGCAGTTCTTTCTGGGCACGTCGCCGCAGTTGCTCGAGCGCCTGGTGCTCGCACTCGTCGAGAAGCCCGCCGCCCGTCGACATGCCGATGCGATCCAGGCCTCGCTGGGGCTCATCAAGCGCTTCTGGGACGAGGAGAGCGAACCGCTCCGACAGGCGATGGTCGCCGCGGGCCGGGGACGCGATCGTTTTTTGCCGCAGACCGAACGAGACCCGCTGTTTCTGAGAGTCCGCTCAAGAGCCCAACTGGGGCGCTGACCCTCGTGCGTGGCGTCCCGCCCGCCTTCCCCTTTGTGCTATTGTCCTGGCGTTTCCAAGCCCACACCGGTTTGATTTCGCATAAACAAAGGAACAGAGGCCCCCAGGTATGAAGCAGCTCTCATTGCTCGTGCGCAGCACGCTCGCCTTCGCTCTCGTGGTTTCGGCGCTCGGAGGGTCGGCCCAGGCCCAGGCCAATTCGTCGGTGGGTACCTGGAAGCTGGATGTGGCGAAGTCCACATACAGCCCCGGTCGAGCCCCCAAGAGCTCGACCCTCAAGGTCGAAGCGACCGGCATGGGCGTGACGTCCACAATCGACACGGTCCAGGCGGATGGCACCACGCAGCACATCACTTATGGTGGCGCCTACGATGGCAAGCCAGTTCCCGTGACGGGTGCCTCGACCTACGACATGGCGACCCGGAAGCGCATCAGCCCGACGACGACCGAGGCCGTCTACATGAAGGGCACCAAGGTCGTCACCACCAACACGGTCGTCGTGTCGGCCGATGGCAAGACGCTGACCGCCACAGCCAAGGGCGTCGACCCCCAGGGGAAGCCGGTGAACAACGTGCAGGTGTTCACCAAGCAGTAGCACGCCAGAGCGGCGCTCGAGACGCGCGACTCCAACCGACCCGAACGCCAAGGGCAATGAGTCGACTCATGACTGAGGGCTGACGGCCCGGTCCAGGCGGTCAGTGCCCGGAATCGTGCGACACGTTCGCCGACGAGAAGGTTCGGTCCGAGACGATAGCAACATTCGCAGGGCCTGAGGGTGACAGAACACCCGTCATCAGACCCTGGCGGCGTGAGCGTCGCGCCGAGGCGCTTCTTGGCCAGGCCGATCATCGCGGCGTCACTGTGGATGCCGACGACGCGGACGCCGCGCAGGCGCTTGGCGCAGCGGGCCGCCAGGGCCCTGGAGCCTGTGCCGAGGTCCACGAGGAGGCGCGCCGGCCGATCGAGCGCCGCGAGCGCCCCGGCCGCGGCGTCGAGGATGTCGGCGTAGTGCGGGATGAAGGTCAGGATCTGCCGGTCGTACTCCGCCGTCTCGATCCCGAGATGCGTGGCCACGCTCATGAAGAGATTCGAGCCGCTCGGCGCTGGAACCTGGCGGCCCGCCTCGCCCTTGGGGGCGGCGACCGGACGGCTCAGCGTACGCGATCAGAACTGGATGCGCGCGCCCCACTGAATCTGCCGAGCATCCCGCGCCGTCGTGTAGCTGGCGAAGCTGCCCGACGTAATCGCGCCGCTCGGATTCTCGAAGTTGACGGCGTTCAGCAGGTTGTAGGCTTCGAGGAACACCTCGAAGCGCATCCGCGAGCTGAACTGAAACTGCTTGGTGGCCCGCAGATCCACCACGCGGTCGGCCGACGTGCGGGTCAGTTGTTCCATGGTGATCGGCGCCAGGTTGCGCGACTGGCGGAACGCGTTGATGATCGCCAGGTTGGTCTCGCTTTCCGTGCCGCCGGAGTTCTTCTGCAGCCCAGCGGGGCGATCCTGGTTGTTGCCGTCGCGAT
>JANNEJ010001007.1:0-1696 GCA_031378585.1 Acidobacteriota bacterium
CCTTGTTCTCGGCCACCTTCGCCGTCCACACCTCGGCCCCGGTACGGACATCGAGCGCCACGAGCACGGCGTCGTTGGCGGCGAAGAACACCTTGGTGCCGTAGAGGGCGATGCCGCGCGTGGTGGGATGCGGCGCCACGAGAGGATCAGGCACCTGCTTGGTGTAGCGCCACAGCAGCACGCCGGTCTTCGCATCGATGGCCACCACGCGGTGTTCTGGCGTGGACACGAACATCACGCCGCTTGCCACGATGGGCGCGGCCTCGTGCCCGCTGTTCACGCCCGTCGAGAACACCCAGGCCGGTGTCAGACGGCTCACGTTGGCGGGCGTGATCTGGTCGAGTGGACTGTAGCCCCAGCCGTCGTAGGTGCGCCGCACCATCGGCCAGTCGCCGTCGGCAGGCTGCCTGAGCCGTTCGGCGGTGATGGGCGCGTAGTTCTGGAGCAGCGCCGGCATCGGCGCGACCACCGGCGGCAGCGGCTGCTGCGCCGTCGTCAGCGTGACTCCAATGGCCAGCGCGAGCGCGCCAGCCACGATCAGGCGATAGAGACTCGTCATAAGGCGCACGATACCTGAAAAGCCGCACCAGGGCAGCCTGAAGTTGTCGCCCAGTCGCGCTATAGTGGCGGCTTCCCGGAGGACACCTCATGAGACTTGTTCGCGCTGTCGTTGCTCTCGCGGTTGTAGCCGCGCCCACTCTCGTATTCGCCCAGGTCGAGAACATGGGCCCCAAAGCCGCCACCTACATCACCGACGAAGACGTGAAGAAGGTGAACGCGCTTCCCGGCGTCGACCGCCAGATTGTGAGCGTGGATGTCGGCAAGCTGAACGAAGCGGTGGGCATCGTGCACCGTGGCTCCACCCGCACGCCGGCCGTGGCGCCTCCCGCGGGCGCCAATGCCAGTCCTGTGCCCGCGCCCACGCCCGTGTCGTGCGGCGAGCAGGTGGCGTCGTTGCCCGCGGTCGTGGCCGGCACCGGCATCTCGCACGACCATCAGACCGAAACCTACATCATCGTGTCGGGTACAGGCACGTTGATCACGGGCGGGCGGGTGCTGAACGGGCGCCAGTCGGCGCCCGGCAGCCCGGTCACGCAGGTGCTGAATGGCCCCTCGTGCAGCGGCACGATCGGCGGCGCCGATGTGGTCAAGCGCGTCGTGAAAACGGGCGACATCATCATCATTCCGGCGGGCGTGCCCCACGGGTGGAGTGACATTCCCGACCACGTGGACTACCTGAGCGTGCGCCCGGACCCGGACCGCGTGCTGAAGCCGTACGTGCATCCGGCGCTGCAAAAGAAATAGCCCATCCGCCGGGCGGTTACGACTCGTGACGATCTTCCGCGTCCATTTATCGGACAATGAATGGATCCTATGCAGAAATCCGTCCTCCGCTGCTCTGCCGCCCTGTTCTTCGCCGTCGGTTTCTCGGCCGGTCCCGTCGGGGCCCAGTCTGCGGCAGCGCCGCCCGCCCGGGCGTTGCGGGCTACGAAACTGGCCGGCGCCGGACCTGCGATCGACGGGCTCGTCGACGACGAGGTCTGGACTGGCATCGCGCCCTACGGCGACTTCATCCAGCAGGACCCGCGCGAGGGCGAGGCCGCCACGGAGAAGACCGAGGTGCGGATGGCGTACGACGGGCAGAATCTCTACATCGCCGTCGTGGCCTTCGACGCCGACCCGAGCGGCATCATCT
>JANNEJ010001027.1:0-1832 GCA_031378585.1 Acidobacteriota bacterium
CATCGACCACGACTTCGGCGTCGCCGCCCAACAGCGGTACGGCTTGCGGATTCGAACTGGCCAACCAGCGCCATGCTCCTGCACCATCGACGGGTGCCGCGCGCAACGTGATATGTCCGGGAAGCACGGTGCGACTGAGAACGACGCGAACCCGTTGGCCATCGACTAAGCGCGCTGGTCCTGCCGCAATTCGCACCGGCCATTGTTGCGCTGCTTGAGTGAGATTCGGCAGCGGTGGTAATTCTGGCACGGTCATGGCCGAGCCACGATTGGCAAACACGCCGCCGTTGCCCGCGTTCACTCCGCCTTTTGCCTGAGTGTAGCGATAGTACACTTCCAACGGTAAGGTCAGCAACGGCATGGCGATATTTTCGCCCAAGGGATACGGCGTCGCAGCCAACCAGCCATTGCGCGTGCCGACACTGGAGAGCGCCACCAGTCGATCACGGGCGTTGCGATCGCACCGAGCGGCCGGTCTCGCCGCTCCGCCATGATCCTGTGTCTGGCTGCGGTGTGCGCGGGTGCGCTGTCGGCAGATGCAGCGCAGGTGGCGTCTGGCACGGTGGCCTCCTCGAGCACCGCGGCCATCGGCACGGTGGTCGATGCCTACGTGGGGTTGTATCGCAAGGACACGCTCGCGAAATGGCGCACGCTGTTTCTGCCCACCTTCACCGCCACGTCCCCGGGGGCGAACGGCGCCGTCACCGTGCGCACGCTCGACCAATTCTACGAGTCTCAGGCACGTGGGTTCGCCCGCGCGACCGAGATGTCGGAAACGCTCGAGCACGTCGTGATCGAACGGACCGGCCGGTTGGCCACGGCGTGGGCCGATTTCGTGTTCCGCCAGGACGGCACGGCGCGACGCGGGCGGCTCGTGCTCACGCTGGTCGAGACGCAGGGCGCGTGGCGCATCGCCGGTCTGATGTTCACGTACTGAGCCGGTGGGCGCGCGAGTCCGTCTACGTCGCCGCCTGCGCCGCCAGCACCAATGCGCCGATCACCCCGGAGCGGTTGCCAAGGGCGGGCGCCACGACGTAGCCGTCCATGCCGTCCAGCACCTCGGGCGCCTGGATGTACCCGTTGAGCAGCGCCTTCAGCTGCTGCCGCACGTGCGGCAACAGATGCGGCTGGTCCATCACGCCCCCGCCCATCACGATGCGCTGAGGTGACAGCGTGCACACGAAACCCTGTAGCGCCAGCGCCAGATAGCGCGCTTCGAGCGCCCACGCGGGATGGTCGACGGGAAGCATCTCGGTGGGCTGGCCCCAACGCGCGGCCATGGCGGACCCGCTGGCCAGGCCCTCGAGACAGTCGCCGTGAAACGGGCACGCGCCCGGAAACGGATCCGCGCTGAGGTCGTGCGGCACGCACACGTGGCCCATCTCGGGATGCACGAGTCCGTGCATCGCGCGGCCGCCCACGAGTCCCCCGCCGCCAATGCCCGTGCCCACGGTGAGGTAGAGGAACGTGTCGAGACCCTGCGCTGCGCCGTAGCGCCACTCGCCGAGAGCCGCGGCGTTCACATCCGTGTCGAACGCCACGGGCACGCCGAACTCGCGATGGAAGGGACCAGCGATGTCAGTGTTCGCCCACCCAGGCTTGGGGGTGGAGGTGATGAACCCCCAGCGCGAGGACGCCGGATGCAGGTCCACGGGACCGAACGACCCGATGCCGATGGCACTGAGCGGACCGTGCTGCGCCGTCTGCGCGCGAAAGAACCGCAGCACCTCGCCCAGGGTGTCGGCCGGCGACGTCGTGGGCACGCGCGCTTCCGCGCGGATGTCGCCGGGGCTCGAGCCCACGACGCACAGGAACTTGGTGCCGCCCGCTTC
>JANNEJ010001036.1:0-7899 GCA_031378585.1 Acidobacteriota bacterium
ATATTTCTTCCGGTGCCTATACTGGCCTTGTTTCGGTCCAGAGCCCATCTCCCAGGTGAATCTCGGCGAGCAGCGCGGGCAGTTCTCTGCCCGATTTGGGGAGGTTTCAGCAATGTGGAAGCGTGACGAGTCGGCTAAGCCGGCAGCAACCCCGGCACCGGCGCCCGCGCCAGGAGCGACGCCGGCGCATACTCCTGCCGTCCCCAGTGGCGGCGATTACCGACCGCAGAATGCGAGGGACACGGTGAACATCGGGAAGTCGGTTTTTATCAAGGGAGAACTGAGCGGCAGCGAAGACCTCACGATTGAGGGCAGCGTCGAAGGCCGGATCGAGCTCAAAGAGAACACCCTCACGATCGGTCCCAACGGAAAGATTCGCGCCGAAGTGTTCGCCAAGCAGGTCATCGTGCTCGGCGAGGTGACCGGCAACGTCACGGCGACCGAGAAAGTCGACATTCGCGACAACGGGTCGGTGGACGGCGATGTCACGTCTCCCCGCGTGGCGATTGCCGAGGGCGCGCACTTCCGCGGCGCCATCGACATGCAGCGGGCTGGTCAGTCCGCCGCTGCCGCGGTCAGCAAGCCAGTGGTCAAGGACCCCCCCGCGGCGGTGCCCGTGGCCGCAGGTCACAAGGCCGGCACGTAGCCGACGCACACGCGACGAGGCAGGGGAGCCCCACCCCCTCGTCCTGGAGCGGTTTGTGGCAGGTGGACTGAACGACCTCTTTTCGCGGCTCGGTGGACGGCGCGGCGAGACGCCCGGCGAAACCGGTGCGCCTGCCGCGTCGGCCGAGCCCAGTCTGGCATATCCCACGAAGGCACTCCCGAGGTTTCTCGGGAACATGGCGGTCAAGTCCGCGCCCGCTCTGCTCGACCTGGGGCCGGTCGTCGGCACCAACGTGTCGTTCTTCGGCGAAGAGCTCGGCTGTCGAATTCGTGTGGAAGACGTCTTCGGCGACATCGAACGGCATGCCGCCAGTGGCACGCTTGACGCGCTGCCCGAGTTCTTCCGCACACGGTTCAAGAGCGAGCCCGGCACCGTGGACGGCATCCTGTGCTGGGACGTGTTCGACTATCTGGACCGCGCCGCCGCCGCGTCTCTGGCCGCGTCGCTGGCGCGCCTGCTCGTTGCCGAAGGGTCGCTCTTGGGGTTCTTCAGTACCGCGTCTGATCCCGGCCGCGCGCAGTACACCAAGTACGTCGTCGTGGATCAGGGCAACCTGCGCTATCGCACCTATCCAGGCACGCGCGTGCGTCAGCGCAGCCTGCAGAACCGCGACATCATCAAGCTCTTCGAGAGCCTGCGGGTGTCAGATTCGTTCCTGATGAAGACCAACATGCGGGAAATCATCTTCCGGAAGCCCGCCTACCTTGCCGGCCTCTAGCGGCGGGCAGTCTGAAGACGCGTCGCGATGCACGCGCGTGATACGATGCTCGGTCGGCCGGTAAGTCTTTGTCCCACACGGGGTTGGCTCGTGTCGGCGTTGGCGTGGACCCGGTGGTCCCCCTGAGTCGGATATGGAATCAGATCTCTCGCTCGAGTTCCTCCGCGTCGTCGAACAGGCGGCCATTGCGTGCGCCCACACCATGGGCCAGGGCGACCGGCACGGCTCGGACCAGGCGGCAGTGGAAGCCATGCGGCGCGAGCTCGACACCGTGCCGATCAACGGCACCATCGTGATCGGCGAAGGCGAGCGCGACGAAGCGCCGATGCTCTTCATTGGCGAGAAAGTCGGCCTGGGCGGGAGGGCGAGCGGCGGCACTCGCGTGTACGACCAGGTCGACATCGCCGTCGACCCGCTCGAGGGCACGAACTTGTGCGCCACCGGCGCCCCCGATGCCGTGGCCGTGCTGGCGGCCTCCGACGAGGGCGGCCTGCTGCACGCGCCGGATCTCTACATGGAGAAGCTCGTCGTTGGTCCGAGCGCCAAGCATGTCGTCGACCTCGACGCCCCGGTGCGCGACAACCTTCGCGCGATTGCCCGCAGTCTCGGGCGGCAAGTCGACGAGCTCACCGTGGTCGTGCTCGACCGTCCACGCCACGACAAGCTGATTGCCGACATTCGCGCCACCGGCGCGCGCATTCGTCTCATCGGCGACGGCGACCTCTCGGCCGGTATCGCGTCGGCGGTATCCGGTGGCGGAGTGCATGCGGTGATGGGCACTGGCGGTGCACCCGAAGGCGTGCTCACGGCCGCGGCGATGCGGTGTCTGAACGGTGAGATCCTCGCGCGGCTGGTCGTGGCCAAGCCGGAAGACGAAGAGCGGTGCCGGGCAATGGGCATCACCGATCCCAAACGTGTCTACACGTCGGCCGACCTGGCGCCTGGTCAGAACATCATCTTCGCCGCCACCGGGGTGACGGACGGCAGCTTGCTCAAGGGCACGCGGTTTTTTGGCGACGGCATCCGGACCAGCTCGCTCGTGATGCAGAGCAACCCGCACCGCATCCGCTTCATCGACAGCATCCAGGTGTACGCGGGCCCGTCGGTCCGCATTCGCTTCTAGCGACGCTGCGCCGACGTGCGCTCTGTGAGAACAAGACGGCTCCGCTTCGCTAGGCAGTGTTGCCTGGCCCCGCTTCGCGGGCGGGGCATCCACCGGCGGGGGTCACGTGCCTGAACCTCACGAGCAGATGCCCGGCGCCGTGATGCCGCCCGCCAGCGCTCGCGTCGACGTCGTGGAGTTCTCTTCGCGGCGCAATGTGCTGGCGGCCGCCGCCGCTAACGGCATCGGCTTTGCCGGCTTCACGCTCGTCATGCCGTTTCTCCCGCTCTACATCGCTGAACTCGGGACCACCGATCTCGGTGAGATTGCGATGTGGACGGGCCTGACGCTGGGCGCCACGCCCATGGTTACCGCGATCAGCGCCCCGCTCTGGGGACGCGTGGGCGACCGCTTCGGCAGCAAGGTGCTCGTCATCCGGTCGCTCGGCGCGTTTGTGGTCACCAAGGCCGCGATGGGACTCGTGACCGCGCCCTGGCAGTTGTTCGCGCTGCGCGCGCTGCTGGGCGTGTTTGCCGGGTACGGCGCGCTCACCACGTCCATGGCGGCCGAGTCGGTGCCGCGAGAACGCATGGCCTCGGCGATCGGCACGGTCCAGGTCGCCCAGCGGCTCGGGCCGGCCATTGGCCCGGTGGTCGGGGGCCTGCTGGCACCGCTCGTGGGGTTGCGCCGCACGTTCTTCATTGCCGCCGCGTTCTACCTGGTGGCGGTGCTGCTCATTGCGGTGGTGTACCGCGAGCCTCGCACCCGCCAGGCACGCGCGGCGCAGCGTGGTCTGCGTGAAGTCTTCCGCGAGCTGTCGGCGACGCCAGGCTTCTGGATGGTGTTTGTCGTGATCCTCGGGCTGCAGCTCGTCGACCGCAGCTTCGGGCCGATTCTGCCCCTCTACGTGGAGCGTCTCGTGCCGCCTGGGCAGGTGCCGTTTGTGTCGGGCGTGCTGTTCTCCGTTGCCGCGATCTTCGCGGCGCTCGGTCACCGCGTGGCCGCGCCGCTCTTGCGCTGGTGGTCGCCGCGCGGCCTGATTGCGTGGTCGTCGCTCGCCACGGCGGCCGGGCTGCTGCTGCTCGTGCAGATACCTTCAATCGGTGCGTTCGCCGTAGCGCTGGCCGTGGCGGGCGCGGCCATCGGGGTGGGCATGACGGCGGCATACACCTCGGGCGGAGCGCTGTTGCCGCCAGACGCACATGCCACTGGGTTTGGCTTGATGATGACGGCGTCGCTCATCGGCCTGGCCGCGAGTCCTATTGTGGCGGGGTTCATCAGCGGGCCTGACCTCCGCGTGGTGTTCGAAGCCGACATCGTGCAGCTCGTGGTGCTGGCAGGTATCGTGTGGACGTGGATGGGAAGAACAGGGGCTGGGGACTAAGGGGCTGGGGGCTGGGGGCTGGGGCGGGCAGCGTCTCGCATGCAGGACTGGTTTTTCGTACGCGTGACGTCGACCGGCCCCAGCCCCTAGTCCCCAGCCCCCAGTCCCTAGTTCCTAGTGTGCGGGCGCCGTGGCCGGAGGCGCGCCCGGTGAGGCGTCGCGATTCCGCTCGTGCGGATTCCACCCTAGCACGGCCAGCAGAATCGCGAAGCCCACCACATAGGCGACAGCCACGTGCCAGCCGTGGCGCAGCCACTGGCCCGTCGACTTCGCCTGCGGAAACACGTTGGTAACGGCCACCCCGGCCGACGACCCGAACCAGATCATCGAGCCGCCGTAGCCCACCGCATAGGCCAGGAAGCCCCAATCGTAGCCGCCCTGCCGAAGCGCCAGCGCCGTGAGCGGGATGTTGTCGAACACCGCCGACACAAAGCCCAGGCCAAGCGCCGTTTGCCAGGACGCGGCAGGCAGACGCTCCACCGGCATCATCGACGCGGCCAGCACGAGCGAGAGCAGGAAGGCCGAACCCGTCGCGGCACTCGGCAAAGCGGCCCAGTCGGGCTTTCGGTAGCCGGCGGTGACGAGAAGCGCCAGCCAGAGGGCGAATCCAAGCACTGGGAATGCGTCGGCCAGGGCCGGTGCCACGCTGTTCACGCCGATGTTGGCCGCAAGCGCCGTGAGCAGCAGCATGGCCACGACGACGATGCGCCCCCAGTCGATGGGGTGCGACCGCGCCGAGGGCGGCCGCATTGGCGCAAACGCATGCTGCTGCCGCGCGGCATAGAGGCCGCTGATGAGTAACGCCGGCACGGCGGCGATGTAGGCGTGCGTGACATCGAGCGGCGATACCCCGTCGATCCACATCATCGTGGTCGTGGTATCGCCGACGACGCTGCCGGATCCACCGGCGTTCGAGGCGGCCACAATCGCGGCCAGATAGCCAATGTGCACCGCGGGGAAGACGATTTTCGCGACGGTGGCGCCAATCAGCGCGGCGGCGATGTTATCGAGGAACGACGATAGCACGAAGACGAGACCCAGCAGCGCGAACCCGCCCAGCCAGCCCGCCGGCAGCACGCGCGGCAGCGCCTCGGGCACGCCGCTCTCCTCGAAGTGCCGGGCGAGCAGGGCGAATCCGGTGAGCAGCAAGCCGAGATTGGCGATGATCACCCATTCGTGGGTCAGATGCGACATGAGTCCGGCCAGGCCTGCGCCGTCGCGGAACGGACTGAGCAGCACCTTGTAGGCCGTGATGATCGCGAGCCCGGCGACCGCCACCTTCAACGTGTGGTGGTGAAAGAGCGCCACGCCCGTGAGGGTCAGCGCAAAGAGCACGAAATCGATCGAAATCTGGGGCACGCCGTCTCCGCGGAGACCACCGGATGGCGGTCAAGTGTGCGATTATACGCGTGCAGGATCGAGACGCCCATGACTGAACGACGGCTCGCCGCAATCGAGCGCGCGGCGCTCGTCGGCCTTGTCACCGGCGCGATGCGCCGGGCCGACGCGGAACAATCGCTCGACGAACTCGCCGCTCTTGCTGATGCCGCCGGCGCAATTGCCGTGGTGCGCGCGCTGCAGGAGCGATCCACGCCAGACTCGGCCACCTTCATTGGCCGCGGCAAAGCCCAGGCCCTGGCGCTGGCCTGCACCGAGGCGCGGGTCGACCTCGTGATCGTCGACAACGAGCTTACGCCTGCCCAGCTGCGTGAGCTGCAGGACCTGGTCGGCTGCAAGGTCATCGACCGTACACAGCTCATTCTCGACATCTTCGCCAAACGCGCGCGCACCCGCGAAGGCAAGCTGCAGGTGGAGCTGGCGCAGCTCCAGTACCTGCTGCCGCGGCTGGTCGGCGCCAGCAGCGCGCTGTCAGGCCTGGGCGGCGGCATCGGCAGCAAGGGGCCGGGCGAGACCAAGCTCGAGATGGACCGGCGCAAAATCCGCACGCGCATCAAGGTGATCGGCGACGACATCGACCAGGTGCGCCGGCGGCGTGGCCAGCTGCGCGAGCGGCGCGACAAGGCGCTCGTGCCGACCGTCGCGCTGGTCGGCTACACCAACGCAGGGAAGACCACGCTCTTCAATCGGCTGACCCGTTCGGACGCCCTTGCCTCCGACGCGCTCTTTGTCACGCTCGATCCGCTGGTGCGCCGCGTGCGCCTGCCCGATGAGCGCGAGATGCTCGTCTCGGACACCGTCGGATTCATCGACCGCCTGCCGCACGCGCTGGTCGCAGCGTTTCGCGCCACCCTCGAAGAAGCGGCCGAGGCCGATCTCATCGTGCACGTGATTGACGCGTCGCATCCCGAACGCGAGCGGATGATTGCGGCCGTCATGCGGGTGCTCGAGAGCGTGGACGCGCTCACGGTCCCGCGCTTCGAGGCCTACAACAAGGTCGATCAGATGACGCGGGACGAGCGCGAGGCCATCGAACGCAGCGACCCGGCCCGCTTCTGCATCTCGGCCAAGACCGGCGAGGGCTGCCCGGCGCTGGTCGAGGCGATGGCGGCGGCCGTGGCGCTCGACCGGCAGCGCGTGACCGTGGAACTCGACCCCGACGACCCCGCCGATGCCGAGCGGTTGCGGTGGGTGTTCCGACATGGCAAGGTCGTCTCGCAGGTCACCGTCGGCCACCGGACGCGGATCGATGCCGACGTGCCACGCCGTCTCTCTGGGCACCTGCAGCCGGCGCCGCTCGTCGTGGCTACCGGGCGGGCGACGTCGCGCACAGCGGGCAAGAGGAAGGCCCGTGCGTAGGCTCGCGTGGGTGCTGGCGACGTGCGTCGCGATCGCAAGTTGCGCATCCGCCCCACGGGTCGTGACGGTGCCGACGGCGCCGCAGTATCCAGACTTCGTGTATCCGGCGCCACCACCGGGCACGGCCGCCGCGACAGCGGATCGGCTCGCCCGCGGCTGGCGCCTGCTGCAGGCCAACGATGTGGCCGCGGCCGACCGCGAGTTTGCGGCCATGCTGAAGACGACCACCGACTTCGCGCCGGCCAAGACCGCCGCCGGCTATGTGGCCCTGGCACGCCAGCGGCCGGAGGAGGCGCTGCCGTACTTCGAGGCTGCCCTGCCGGTTGGACGCGCGTATGCGCCCGCGCTCGTGGGACGCGGGCTCGCGCTGCTCGGCGCGGGCCGCGACGACGCCGCGCTCGCCAGCTTCGAAGCCGCGGTCGCTGCCGATGCGGATCTTCCCGAGCTGGCGGGCCGCATCGAGACGTTGCGAGTGCGCGTGGCGCAAGACCGTGTGGGCCGCGCGGAGCGGGCCGCGGCGGCGGGACGCTGGGATGAGGCTCGCGCCGCGTATCATGCCGCGGTCGTCGCCTCTCCGGACTCGGCGTTCCTGCACCGGGATCTGGCGTTCATGGAGCGCGCGGCCGGCCGGCCTGACCAGGCGCTTGTTGCCGCCCGCGCCGCGCTCGCCCTCGACGCCGAGGACGCGCGCACGCACGTGCTGGTGGGCGACATCCTGGCAGAACGCGGTGACGCCGCGGGTGCCCTTGCCGCCTACCGCCGCGCGGCCGACCTCGACCATCGCCGGCCATCGACGCCGCGATCACGCGGGTGCGGGACGGCGCGCGCGACGCCGCGCTGCCGCCGCAGTACCGCGCGATTGGCGAGCGGTCACAGGTCACGCGGGCCGAGGTCGCCGCGCTGCTTGGCGTGCGGCTGGCCGCGACGCTGGCGCGGGCCCCGCAACGCCAGGTCGTCGTCACCGACGTCCGTGGCCACTGGGCCGACCGGTGGATTCAGGCCGTCACGCGCGCCGGGGCCATGGAGGTGTTTCCCAACTACACCTTTCAGCCCGCCGCGCCGCTTCGGCGAGGCGATCTGGCCGACGCGGTGAGCCGTGTTCTCGGACTGATCGCTCAGGGCAATACCTCCGCGGCTGCCCGCTGGGAACGCGAGACAGTCGAGGTGTCCGACGTCGCACCCGCACACCTGGCGTATCCCGCCGTGCAACGCGCCGTGGCGGCCGGCGTGCTGCCGCTCGAGGGCGGCGCGTTCCGGTTGCTGGCGCCCGT
>JANNEJ010000053.1:0-1779 GCA_031378585.1 Acidobacteriota bacterium
GTCGAGCGGCATTCCGCCCCACCTGGCGCCGGCCAGGATCGGCGGCGGCCCGCCGACTGGTGTCGCACAGGCGCGATTTCAGGACCTCGTCCAGGAGGCGGCGCGCAATGCCGCCGGGGAGCTGTGGCTGGCGCAGCGGCGTGCCCCGCTCGCCACACCGTTCGCCGCCGCCGACGGCTGCCTCGTGCTGCCGATGGTGTCACCGAATCGGCGCCTGACTGAACGCTTCCTGAAGGCGCTGGACGTCTGGGACCGAGCGCTGGCGGCCGGGATGGTGAACGAGTCATGTTATGACCCGAGCGCGGTACAGTATGTCGGCCGCAATCTGGCGGACTCGCTGTCGCTGGATTTCACCAACACCTCGACGTTGGCCGATCTGATCGAGACGGCCTTTGCGCGCAAGCCGGCGGCTCAGTGGGAACACGAGTTGTGCAGCGCGGGCGTACCGTGCGTCGCGGTCCAGAGCTGGGAGGAGTGGAAGCGCGATCCAAAGGCACACGCCGCCGGCATCTTCGCCGACGTGCGCGGGAGCACGGCGCCGCAGATCGGTCGGTCCGCGTGGGTTGCAAGCGCACAGCCCTATCCCGCCCTCGAATCCTGCCGACCCGCCAACTCCGTGCCTGCGCGCCACGCGGCGCAGCCGTCACGTGAGCCCGGGGCCGCCTCGAAGACGCCCCTGGCCGGATTCACCGTGATCGACTTGACGAACGTCGTGGCTGGCCCCGCGTGCGGACGTGTCTTCGTCGAGCTTGGCGCCACGGTCGTGAAGATCGATCCGATGCGACCGCAGCACTCGCCGACAATCATGGTGACCTTTGCCGCAGAGACCGCCGTCGGAAAGCGCAGCATGATCCTCGACACGGACACCGTCGAAGGGCGCGCCATCCTGCATCGTCTGGTGTCGAGGGCCGATCTGATTGTCGCCAACAAGCTCGATAGCCAGTTCACCAGCCTGGGGCTCGACCGCGTGTCACTGGAGGCGCTCAACCCCTCTGCCATCGGGATCCAGCTTTCGGCGCACCGCGGCGAGCGGCGTGGACCGCGCCACGACTATCCCGGCTACGACCCCGCGCTGCAGGGCCTCACCGGCATCATGATGCGCTTCGGCCGGGATGGTTGCCCCACGTTTCATGGCATCGCCTCCTGTGTGGACTATCTCTGCGGCTATCTCGGCGCGTGGGCCGGCATCACGGCCTTGGCCGCGCGGGAGCGCCGCAACGATGGGCGCGGCGATTGGGCCGAGTCCTCCCTGGCTGCGGCGGCCACGCTCGTGCAGTTGCTGTTGCAGCAGGCACCCGAGCCGGCAACGGCCCGCGGCGCGTTCGCCACCGGGAGGACGGCGGGCGAGCGGGTCTACAAGCTGTCCGACGGATGGATCTTCGCGCAGGCGTCAGGCGACCTGTCGGCGGAACTTGCGCCGATGACCGTCGCCGACGCGCTCGCGCATCTGGCGGTGAGGGGCATCAACGCGGTGCCGGTCCAGACGCTGCGAGAGCTGGCCGATCGCCACCGCGCGCAGCCCACGAGCACGGTGCGCTTCGAAACGCGCGAGAAGGACGGATGGAGGAGCGAGTGCTTTGCACCCTCCTGGTTCGCGTTCGACGGGGTGCCCGGGGCGCGGCCGGCGGCCCCGGCGCGCATCGGGTCCGATGCGCCGAACATGCTCGCCGAGCTGGGGTACTCTGCCGCTGATGTCCAGGGCCTGACCGCACGCGGCGTCATCGGTCCCACTGAGTGGTTTCAGCAAGGACGCCCGAACTGAGGTCGCGCGGTCGCGAT
>JANNEJ010000066.1:0-5787 GCA_031378585.1 Acidobacteriota bacterium
GATCGACAGGCCGATCACCACGAGAATGGTCAGTACTTTCCAGCGCAAGTTCTTCGACATGATGACCTTAGCTGCCCTCGGCGGTAACCGGGGGCTGCCCTTGATATCCGACGACCGCGGCGCGCGAGACCTCGACGCGCACATTCTGGGCAATCTGCAGATGGACGGTGTCGGTGTCCAGTTTGGCGACCGAGCCGTAGAGGCCTCCAGTCGTGACCACCTTGTCACCCACCTTCAGCGCTCCAAGGAACTGCTCGACCTTCTTCTGCCGTCGCTTCATTGGCAGCAGGATCACGAAATAGAAGATCCCGAGGACCAGAATGAACGGAATGAACTGGATCAGCGGACTCACCGAACTGTTCGGTGCCGCCGCCATGGCAATGACCACTGCGGACTCGACGTGGGGGAATGGCGTCATGAGGCAAAGGGTCGAACGCTCAGCGCGGCCAAGTAGTTCTGCTTGAACGCTGAGAACGTCCCAAACGCAATAGCGTGCCTAATCAGGCGCATAGTGTCAAGGTAGAAGGTCAGATTATGCACCGTGTTGAGGATGCTTCCCGTGATCTCGCCAGAGATATATAGATGTCGCAAGTACGCCCGTGAGAAGTGGGCGCAGGTGTAGCACCCGCACTCGGCATCCGGGGGCGCGTCGTCTTCGGCGAATCGGGCATTCTTGATATTGAGCGGGCCATACCTGGTGAATAGCTGGCCATTTCGTGCATTCCTGGTAGGAAGCACGCAGTCGAAGAGGTCGATGCCGCGGTCCACCGCCTCGACCAGGTCGGCCGGCGTGCCCACGCCCATCAAGTAGCGGGGTTTGCTGACGGGCAGGGTGGGAGCCGCCGCTCCCACGATCTCGTACATGAGCTCATTCGGCTCGCCGACGCTCAGCCCGCCAAGGGCGTAGCCTTCGAAGCCGAGTTCAGCCAGCTGGCCGGCGCTCTCGGCACGCAGGTCGGGGTAGACGCCACCCTGCACGATGCCGAACTGGGCCTGCCCCGGATTGGTGGGCACCATGCCCTGGGCGGTGTCGCCCTGACGCAGCTCTTCCAACCTGGTCCGGCATCGCCGGGCCCAGCGCGTGGTGAGCGCGAGCGACGTGGCAATGGCCTCCTTGGGCGACGGATGCGGCGGACACTCGTCGAGCACCATGCTGATGTCGGACCCGAGGCACGCCTGGATCTCGACTGCGCGTTCCGGGCTGAGCATCTGGGCGCTGCCGTCAAGGTGCGACCTGAAGTGCACGCCCTGTTCGGCCACGGTGCGCCGCGCCGCCAGGCTGAACACCTGGTAGCCCCCGCTGTCGGTGAGGATCGGACGGGACCAGCCGTTGAAGCGGTGCAGTCCGCCACGACGCGCGATGAGCTCCGCGCCTGGCCGTAGCCACAGATGGTAGGTGTTCCCGAGGATGATCGACGCGCCGGCATCCTCGAGCATCCGCACCGTCATCGCCTTCACGGCGCCCTGGGTGCCGACGGGCATGAACGCCGGCGTCTCGACCTCGCCGTGGGGCGTGGACATGACGCCCGCGCGGGCGGCGCCGTCGGTGTGTGTGTGGGTGAAATACAACATCTGGGTACTCGGGGCTGGGGGCTCGGGGCTCGGGCTTCGTGGCAGTTCGTGGATTCCTGAGATGGCCGCGATGCCGATTGATTTTCCCGGGACCCGAGCCCCGAAACCCGAGTCCCGCCGCGTTTCACTTGCTATTATCCACCTCGTGAAGAAACTTCGCGTCGGCGTCATCTACGGTGGCCGGTCGGGCGAGCACGAAGTGTCGGTGGCCTCGGCCGCGGCCATCTTCAAGCATCTGGACCGGGCGCGCTACGAAGCCGTGCCCATCCGCATCGAGAAGGACGGACGATGGGTGCTGGCCGACAAGGCGCCCACGGCGATTTCGGCCTCTGAGGTGATCGAGCAAGCGCGCGGGCACTCAATGCGGCTGCCGCGAGCCGGCCGGGACACACTGCTCGTCCCGCATCCTGGCGAGGACACGCTCGTCACAATCGAGCGCCGGCCGTCGGCCGATGCCGGCGAGGGCGAGCCTGAGGGCGCCGTGGTGACCGGCCTGGGGCTCGACGTCGTGTTCCCCGTGTTGCATGGCCCCTTCGGCGAAGACGGCACCGTGCAGGGCTTGCTCGAACTTGGCGCCGTGCCCTATGTGGGTTCAGGTGTGCTGGCCTCGGCCGCCGGCATGGACAAGGCGGCGATGAAGGCCCTCTTTGCGTCGCGCGGACTTCCGCAGACCCCGCACGCGGTGGTGACCCGGTTCGAATGGACGCGCCACAGGTCCGCGCACGAAGCGGCGATCGCCGCGCTGGGCCTGCCGGTGTTCGTGAAACCAGCGAATCTCGGCTCGAGCGTCGGCATCTCGAAAGTGAAGACGGTCGAGGCGCTGGCCGGTGCCATGGACATCGCGTTCCAGTTCGACCGCAAGGCGATCGTCGAAGCGGCCGTGCCCGACGCGCGCGAAGTGGAATGCGCCGTACTCGGCAACGACGAACCGACCGCATCGGTGCCTGGCGAAGTGATTCCGTCGCGCGAGTTCTACGACTACGAAGCCAAGTATCTCGACGCCGGATCGCAAACCCTGATTCCCGCCGACCTCGACGCCGCCACGGTGGCGCGCGTGCAGCACCTGTCCATCGAGGCGTTCCGCGCCATCGACGGCGCCGGTATGGCGCGCGTGGACTTTCTGCTCTCGCGGTCGACCGGCGCGCTCATGGTCAACGAGATCAACACGATTCCGGGCTTCACCACGATCAGCATGTTCGCCAAGCTGTGGGACAAGAGCGGCGTGCCCTACGTCGCGCTGATCGACCGGCTCATCACGCTCGCGATCGAACGTCATCACGACAAGCAGCAGCTGCGCACGAGCGCGTTCTAAGCGGCGTCGGTGCACGCGACCCGGTCTTGACCCGCGCGTGCGTACGGCGCGCGTGCCGACAGCGTGAAGTTGACAAGAACACCGCAACCGGACGTGGGCGCACGCCGTCGTACCCGGGATTCTTTTGACACACAGCTGTGATTCGTGCTTGACATCGCGATTTTCTCATCCATAATCTACATCTGGTATGAGGGATACCTACTCAGCCCACCGGTAGTGAGGCTGTGAAGAGGTAGTCAAGCGCTCAGAGGAAATGAGTTTCGCGCGTCACACGTCGACGCGCACACGAAGCGGAAGGAGCCGACGCCGGTCGGTGCGGCGCCGCAAGGCGCAGGCGTCAGGCCGGTGACGAGGTTCCACACACCGCAATCCCAACTAGAAGGGGGGGATACACATGGCTAAGAAGGCTGCTAAGAAAGCACCGAAGAAGGCTGCGAAGAAGACCGCCAAGAAGCGGTAGGTCGCGTTCTTTGCGACTCTATCCAGGGGGCGCACCGTGTGCCCCCTTTTTTCTTGTACCGACGATCTTCCGCGGGCGCGGGTCTCCGGGGCTACGGCCGTGACGCGCCGACCCAGGCGGCGCCGTCCCAGACACGCACCGAGAGGATGGTGTCCCACGGCTGGAGCTGGTCGACGACCTCCATGCCCGTCAGCACCGAACCAAAGACGGTGTAGCGCGCGTCAAGCTGTGGCTGCGGCGAGTGCGTGATGAAAAACTGACTGCCGCCGGTGTCCTTCCAGTCGAGCGCCATGCCTACTGTGCCCCGCACGTACGGGCGATCGTTTGGTTCATCACGAATCGTGTAGCCGGGGCCGCCCTCTCCGTCGCCGCGCGGGTCGCCCGTCTGCACCACGAAGTCGGGCACCACGCGGTGCCACGCCAGGCCGTCGAAGGCGCCTCGCCGAACGAGAGCCACGAAGTTGGCGACCGTGCGCGGCGCGTCGAGCACGGCCAGCTCGATCCGTATATCGCCGCGAGACGTCTGGATGTAGGCGTGGTACGAGAACGCGGGCGACACGAGCCCCGCCGTGGCATCAAGCGCGGGCTCCTTTGGCGCCGGGGCGGGCCGCGTGGGCCCAACCGCCGTCGAACCGTCGAGGCCAGCCATCAACGCGGCCGCCCGCACGCGTATGGCCCATTCAGGATCGGCCAGCGCCTCGCGTAGCAGCGACGCCGCGCCCGCCGGATCCACGGCGACCAGAGCCGCCAGCACGGCGGCCCGCGCGGTGTACGTGGTGTCGGCGCGTGCGGCCTCGAACGCGCGCCGCAGCGCCTCGGCTGCCCCTGGGGTCTTCAGCGCTCCGAGTCCATTCGCGGCACTCATGCGCAGCGCCGGATCCGGGTCGGTGAGCGCCGCCATCAGCCGCTCGCCGGCTGTGGGGAGCGTCAAGCGAGTCATGGCGCCGAGCGCCGCGGCCCGCACCTTGGGATCGGGGTCGCGCACGAGTTGCTCGAGCCGCGCCACGGCCAGGTCTGGAGGGAAACGTCCGAGCGTCACCGCCAACGCGGCCCGTGCGGACCACTGCGGGTCGGTGTCGAGTCCCGACAGCACCGTCATGAACATCTCGGCGTCGACGACGGCAAGCGCGGCTTGCGCGGCCGAGCGCATCGGTGCCCACGCGTTCTCCAGATAGTCGACGATCAATTCGGCCGTGGCTGGATCGGCGAGCGCGCCAAGGGCGGCCATCGCTTCCAGCCGCAGGTTCGGCGGCGCGGTGTCGGCCAGTAAGGCCGTGAGCACGGGTGACGACCGGCGATCCGCAATGGCGCCGAGCGCCCGCACCGACTGCACTCGCACGCCGAGTGTCTGGCGACCGTCCCGAGCCAGGGCTTCGAGCATGACGCGCGACTCGCCGTCCTTGATGGCGCCCAGACCGCGCGCCGCAAATGCGCGCGTCGTCGCCCCGCCGCGGGTGAGCCAGACACGAAGCGCGGGCGCTCCGGCAGGATTGGCCAGGCGTTGTACGGCGTAGACCAACGGCCACCAGTCACTGGCCGGCGCGCCGTCAACGCCGAGGACCACCGCGCGCAACGGCTCGAAGGCCGAGAGACGCACGAGCGCATACACACCCAGCCGCACCGCTTCAACGGGCGGCGCCTGGGGATAGGTTTCGTCGTCCGACGCCAGCGCGGCCAATGCCCCGGCGCGCACATGCGCCGAAGCCATGCCGGCGATGACTTCGGCTCCCGCCGTGTGGCCGATGAGCCCAAGGCCCTCGGCGGCACGTCCCTGCACACGTGGATCCGGGTCGCCCAGAGCGGTCATAAGCGCCGGGGCCGCAGCCGCATCGCCTATGAGCCCCAGCGCGAAGGCGGCCATCGCACGCACCTCGGGTTCTGGATCGCTGGCAAGCAGCGCGGCCAGCGGCGTCACGCCACTGGCCAGGCCCACCCGGCCGATACCGAGCGCGGCCCGGCGTCGCACCCGGCCGTACTCGGCGCCGAGCAGCGCCACCAGATCGGTAGGAAACGGTGGCGTCAGCGCGCTGTCGGACAGCACGCGTCGATCCTCCAGGTGCAGGATCGACATGACGACCTGTTGGTAGGTGGGCTTGGGCGGCGCCGGCGCCACGACCGGCGGGGGCGTCGCGGTCGCGCACCCCGCAACGATGCTGACGGCCAGCCAGAGCCACGTGAGCAGGCAGGCGCGCACGCCGCCTCGACGGGCGTCCACCGGCGAGGTCGGCACGCGCATACCCGCCAGCGACCGCATGCGGATCTAGTGCCCCGCCTGCCGCACTGCGGCGGCGTCGAGCGACACGTGCCGCAGCGTGGCCGCATTGACTCGCTCGTCCACGATGTTGACGCCGATGCCAGGTCCGGTGGGTACCGGAATCGTGCCGTCGGGCGACACCTCGATGCCCGGCTCGATCAGATCCGGCACGAAGTAGCGCTTGCTGGC
>JANNEJ010000145.1:0-2060 GCA_031378585.1 Acidobacteriota bacterium
CCGGGCGAGGCGTGTCCCCCACCGGGCTCGAAGCCGAGGTGCCGTGCTCGGCCACGGCCGGGTGGGTCGCGATGCGCGCGAGTTCGCGCGCGATCTCCCTTGGCGCCAGCACGAAGTCCACGCAGCCGGCGGCCACCGCGCTGCGCGGCATCGAGTCGTACTTCGCCGACTCGTTCTGCGCGAACGTGATGCCGCCCTCGGCCTTGATGGCTTCGAGTCCCAGGGTGCCGTCGGTGGCCGTGCCCGAGAGAATCACGCCGATGGCCAGGGGTCCGCTATCGTGCGCCAAGGTCTCGAAGAAGAAGTCGATCGAGCGGTGCGGGGCACGTGTGTCGGGCCTGGGCTGCAACGTCAACACGCCGTCTTCGAGGGTGAGGTCGGTATTGGGCGGGATGACGTAGACGTGATTGGGTTCCACGCGCTGGTTGTCGGTGACTTCGTGCACCGGCAGCGCCGTGACGCGGCCCAGCAACTTCGTGAGGGCGCTTTCGTGCTGCGGGTCGAGGTGCTGCACGAGCACGAAGCCCATGCCGGTATCGAGCGGCAGGTGCGTGAGGAGCTCCGAAAACGCCTCGAGCCCGCCCGCGGAGGCGCCCACGCCCACGATGGGAAACGCCGCCGGCCGCCCGTCGGCCGAATCGTCAGGTACGGGCGCAGCGATGCTGGGCGACGGGTGGGAGGGGCCCGCGTGGCTACTGCTCATCGGGGATGGGCTATCGACGTGCAGTATGCACTGAACAGCGCGCGGTTCTCGGGATATCTGGTCCGCGGCTGTGGGCGTTCGTGAGGACGCATCAGACGGCGGCCCCGCGATCCCCCCAGAATCGCCATGCCGACCGGCTACCTTGGCGCCCTGTCACATCGATCTGCACCGCGCGTGCGCTGGACTGAAAGACCAGCACCAGGGTGCCGTCGACGTCCTGGCACTGGGGCACGGGGGTTGGCATTTTGCGTGAAGCCGCAACGATCAGCCACGGACGCGGCTGGTACGCCAGCCGGCCATGGCCGTGCGTACCCGGTCGCGCACGGGCCGGTCGGCCAGCCGCACCGGGCACTCGGCGCGGTGGCGCGCCAGCAAGCTGACGATCGCCTGCTCGCGCATGCGAACGCGATCTTCAGGGGTGGTCGGCCGGGCGCCGCGCACGACCTCGCCGGGGTCCTCGGGAACGACGCACCGGGCTTCGAAGGAGCTCAACTGCTGCCGACATTCATTAGGACACTCCGCTGATGAGTGGTGACGATTCACGCGAGGCCTGGGGTCGAGCTTCGCGCGGTAGGAGGCGCGCTGCCACATCTCGGTACCGCTCGACTCAGTCGTGGCATGCCGTTGCACCACGCGGCCACTGCTCCCCAGACGCTTCAAGTGACGTGCCATCGCCAGCGGGCAGTTGGCGCGTCGTTGGCAGGGGCAGGGTCGAAGGGCCATTTCTCGGCATGAGGGAAGCCTCTCTTCCGAGAAACGGTAGCCGCTGACACATTGCACGACTTGCGTGCACGAGGGCACGACCATTGAAGGCCGAAACGCTGAACAAGGTGAACGAAGCACTATCGCGGCTCGACGATGGGCGCTACGGGTGGTGCGACGCGGTACCAGCGGTCGCGCACGGCGTGCACGGCGTCAGTCCAGCGCAGCCGCGAGTTGGTCTTGACGGCATCCCACTTGCTCTCGAGGTGCGGCTCGGCGACATCGAAGCTGGCGTAGCCGTTGCCGACCGACTCCCAGCCGAAACGGTAGGCGTCCTGATAGTCGGTATAGGGCGCACCCCACTTCACGTAGGGCCGCGAGGCGTAGTTCTGCTGCCAGTAGATGTCCTCGACGCCCGGGTCGAACGCCGCGGCCACTCCGTGGCCCACCCGCCCCCCGTCACTGCGCCCACCGCAGCGCCGGCCACTGCGCCGACGGGACCACCGACGGCGGCACCCACGGCCATGCCGGCCACCGCGCCGCCCGCCGTGCCCATCGTCTCGCCCACCGGATGATTCTTCGCTGTCTCATGCGCCATGTGTCTGTCTCCAGGGTCTTCGTTGTCGAGTGTCTCAACGCCGACTAGCGTCCGACG
>JANNEJ010000166.1:0-1990 GCA_031378585.1 Acidobacteriota bacterium
CGGCAGCATGCGCGCCATGCGCTTGTCTTTCGCACACGCCACCCGCAGCGCGCGGGCGAAGGCCTTGAAGCACGCTTCGATCTTGTGATGATTCGAGCGGCCGTGCATCACCTTCACGTGCACGTTGGCACGCGCCGCCGACGCGAAGCCTTCGAAGAAGTCGGTCACGAGCTCGGTCTGCAGATCGCCCACGAGCCGCACGCGCACCTTGGTGTCCACCACCGTGTGCGGACGTCCACCCAGGTCGATGGCCACGACCGCCAGCGTCTCGTCCATCGGCATCACGAAGTAGCCGGCGCGGTTGATGCCCTTGCGGTCCCCGAGTGCCTTGTCCACCGCCTGGCCGAGCGCGATGCCGATGTCTTCCACCGTGTGATGCTGGTCCACGTCGAGGTCGCCCTTGGCGGCGACCGCGAGATCGAACGCGCCGTGCCGCGCTACGAGATCCAGCATGTGGTCGAGGAAGCGCACGCCGGTGTGGTTCTCGAAGCGCCCGCGCCCTTCGAGGGTCAGCGCCACCTTCACGTGGGTCTCCGCGGTCTTGCGGTCGACTAGGGCTTTGCGCACAGTTCCTCCAACGACGCCACGGCCTTGCGCGTGTGCTCCACGACGCCAGCCGTCACGCGGAAGCAGCCAGCGCACCCAGGCTCCTTGCTGCGATCGCGCACGAGCACGCCGCGCGCAATCAGACCGCGCACCAAATCAGGCGTGCGGTCGCCGCCGTACACCAACACGAAGTTGGCGGCGCTCGTCCAGTGCTTCAGGCCCAGCCGCGTCAGCACCTCGTAGAGCAGCGCCTTGGATGCGGTGGCCTGCGCCACCGACCACGGCACGTACTCCGTGTCGGTCAGCGCCGCGCGCAAGGCCGCCACGGCCACGGCGTTCAGGTTCATGAGCGGCATCACGTAGCGGATAGGCGCAAGCAGCGCGGGCGGCGCAATCAGCACACCCACGCGCATGCCGGCCAGGCCGTGCGCCTTCGAGAACGTACGGCCCACCATCAGGTTGGGATACTCGCGCGTGAGGTGCAGGACGTTCGTTCCGTGGAAATCGTGGTAGGCCTCGTCGAGCAACACGACCGCATGACCCGCGCGTTCGGCTACCCGTCGTACGTCGGCTTCCGAGACCGTCTGGCCACTGGGATTGTGCGGCGTGTTCACGTGCACAAGACGTGTGTTCGGACCCACGGCCGCCAGCACCGCGTCGGTGGGGTAGGCAAACTGGTCGTTCATCGGCAGCGCGATCGTGCGAGCGCCGAGCGCCTTGGCGTTGATGGTGTAGGGCTCGAAGGCCGGCAACGCCAGAATCTGCTCGGGCAGTCCGCTCAGTGGGGTGTGCGTCGCGCCGAGAGCCACCAGGGCTTCGGGGGCACGGTGCCCGAGGTAGCCAATGGCGGTCAGGAGCAGTCCCTCGTCGAGGCCGTTGGTCAGCACGACCCAGTCGGGATCGACACCCAGATACTCGGCCGTCTCGCGCACCGCGGCTTCGTAGTCGGGATAGGTCGACACGTCGAGCGGCGTCAGGGCGCGAATGGCCGCCAGCACCCGCGGCGAGCAGCCGGCGGTGTTCTCGTTCAGGTGCAGGCGCAGGCCCGGGCCCAGATTGGGCATGCCTTGAATAGTCGTCATCGGCGCTCAGCCTTTCGCACGGCGGGGCGCCGCGTTGCGGGTGTGGTGCGCGACGTGCGAGCCAGACGCCGGCGGCTGACCGTCGCAACCGGCACTGCACCCGCCATGCGCACCTCGATCGACCGCGCGTGCCCTTCGAGACCCTCCGCGCGCGCCAGCGTGGTCACGGTGCTGGCCAGCCCTGCCAGCCCCGCCTTGGTCACATACTGCATCGACACGAGCTTCACGAAGTCCGACGTATGCAGGCCCCCGCGCACGCGCGCCACGCCCGCCGTGGGCAGCGTGTGGTTGGACCCGATGGCGTAGTCGCCGGCCTCCTGCGCCGTCCACGCGCCCACGAACACGGCGCCGGCGTTGTAGAT
>JANNEJ010000266.1:0-3448 GCA_031378585.1 Acidobacteriota bacterium
GTTTTGGAATCTTCTTCTGATGACAGCTCTGATGAGGATGAAGAGGAGGACGACGAAGACCCACAGCTCATGAAGAGAACCCAGGTCAATTACCCAGATGACTCTTCAGATGATGAGTCGGACGACGAGAATGATGAAGCCGGAGAGGGCAAAACCACGAGGTTTGGAAGGACAATCAACCCAGTCACAAGGGTTGGATTCGAACGATTGGGAGAACTTCAGTTCCCATTCATGTCTCTTTCCAAAGCTGAGTCAGAATACTACCGAACCACGGAGAAGTTTCCACGTGATGAACGCGTAGGCGGCGCAGCGCCGCGGGCTAACGCGACTCCCGCTTGAACCCCGCCTTCAGCCCGTCGCGGTCCACGCGCACGCCATCCAGGTAGACGTCGGCAATGCGGCGCGTGTTCCTGATGTCGTCAAGCGGGTTGGCGTCGAGCACGATGAAGCTGGCGCGCTTCCCCGCCGCGAGCGTCCCCAGGTCCCGCTGCCCCATCAGCTCGGCGGGCCGGCTCGTGGCCGCCACGATGGCATCCGCCGGGGTCATGCCAAGCTGCACCCACCGCGCAAGTTCGACGTGCTCGCCGGAACCGAACGTGTGTCCCGGCTGGATGCCCGTGTCGGTGGCAAGCACCACACGCGCGCCGGCCGCCAGCATCCTGGGAAAGTTGATGGCCATCTGCGCCTCCCGCGCCGCCGCCGTCTCTGGCAGGGGACCGCAACTCGGCACGAGCGGTTTTCGCTCCGTCGTGGCGCGGATTCGCGCGATCACCGAGTCAGGGACCGCCTGCTCGAAAAACGGATTAGGCGTGCACAGCTCGACCGGGTCACCCAGGCCGATGACCGTGGCCCAGTAGGGCGTCTTCTGCTTCACGAGCGCGAGGAACTCGTCGTCGAGTGGCTGCCGCTGCACCATGTGCACGAGCACGTCGGTGCCGGCGCGCAGCACGGCTTTCTGATCGGCCAGCTGAATCGCATGCGCGTGCACCAGCATCTTGTGCGCGTGCGCTTCATCCACGATGGCCCGATAGGTGTCGGGCGCCAGCTTGGGATACGAGCCGCCGCGGTCGTCGACCCACATCTTCACGTGGCCGATCCCCTGTGCCGCCAACTGTGCGACTGCCGCGCGCGCCTCCGCCGCAGTTGTCACCTCGTTCACCACGTGAAGTTCGTCGGTGGCCTCCATCAGGATGTGGTCGGGTCCACCATGCGGCGGCGCCATGCCCGGCATGAACAACAGCCGGGCCGCCGGTGCGTGGGTCCCGGCGCGCTGGTCTTTCTGGAACTGCAGCATCTGCCCGGTGGGGCTCGAGCCCACGGAGGTGGCCGCCGCCACGCCGTAGAACGCTTCCCGTTGCAGGTGGTCGACCACATTGGCGGGCGTGTGGTTCCTGGCCCCCCAGGTCGTGTAGCCCTCGTAGCCGATGTGGACGTGCACATTCACCATCGCCGGCATCACCGTCTTGCCGGTGAGGTCCACTCGCTGGGCGCCTTCAGGCACGGCGACCGCGCCGCGAGCGCCGATGGCTCGAATCTGACCGTCCTGCACCAGGATCGCTCCAGAAACGATGGGCGGAGTGCCGTCACCCCGAATCAACCGCGCCCCTTCGTAGAGCACGGCCGAGGCGCCCCGCCCCTGGCCCAACAGAGCCGCCCCGAGCGCGAGGAACACGAGTGCACGCGCGGCTTCCCTCATCGATGCTCCCTCCATCACATGGCCTGGCTGTGAAAGTGCCCGCGATGATACCCCCCAGCAGCTCCGTCGGCGCTGTTGATGCCTTCGTTTGGGCCCGCGCCGGCGCAGGTCACCAGGACCATGCCCGGATAGGCCCGTTTTTCCCATCGAGTGCATGCATATTCCAGATGAATTCGACGGAATGCGGCCGCAATTGTTGCGTGCCGGTTACATTTCGTGATAAACAGGCTCGTCTCGGTTACGTCCGTCTTCGGCTCTTGAAGGGGTGGCAGATGCTGCATGTCGTCAGTGCATGCGCCCGCTGACGAATTCGGCTGCTCCAGATGTAGGTAATCGTGTTCGCAGACCGCCGTCCCAATCCAGGGCGGTAGTCGGTATTCAATCAGGGAGAGTGGCATGGCAAGACGTCTCAAGGCGTTGGTCGCGTGTCTCGTGGCAGCGATTGCGTTCCCGTCCATCGCGGCGGCGCAAAGTTCCTTCACAGGCGTGGTGAAAGACTCGAGCGGCGGCGTGCTGCCGGGAGTCACGGTCGAGGCGGCCAGCCCGGTGCTCATCGAAGGCGCGAAATCGGACGTCACCAATGCCAACGGGCAGTACCGCATCGTCGACCTGCGGCCCGGCACCTATATGGTCACCTTCTCCCTGCCCGGCTTCAAGCAGGTGCGGCAGGAAAAGGTTGAGCTCCGGGCGGACTTCACGGGCACGCTGAACGCCAGCCTCGAAGTGGGCGCGCTCGAAGAGGCCATCACGGTGACGGGCAGCTCGCCCACCGTCGACGTGTCGAGCAACGCCAAGGTCGAGGTCATGACCGCCGAGATCCTCGAGCAGGTGCCCACCGGCCGGTCGATTCAGGCGCTGGCGCAGCTCGTGAGCGGCGTGTCGCTCAACGTGCCCGACGTGGGCGGCTCCCGCGCCATGCAGCAAAGCTACATGTCGACGCGCGGTCTCACCTCGGCCAACAACATCGTGACGGTCGACGGCTTGATGGTGAACGGCCTCGACGGCGACGGCGCCGTGCAGCAGTACTTCAACCAGGCCATGATGGAAGAGATGTCGTATCAGACCAGCGGCGCTGGTGCCGACGTGTCGCCCGGCGGCGTGCGCATGAACATCGTGCCCAAGGACGGCGGCAACCGCTTCAGCGGCGCGTTCTTCGGGTCGTGGAACGACAAGAAATTCCAGAGCAAGAACCTCACCGACGACATCGTCGCCAGGGGCCTGCGCACCGGCGGCGGCGTCGATCGCATCTACGACTTCAACCTGGCCATCGGCGGGCCGATCAAGAAGGACAAACTCTGGTTCTTCACGTCGGGGCGCGCGTGGTCGGTGAATGCGCCGGTGCAGGACGTGCTGGTGGTGCCCGAGGGCACGCCGTACCGCACGGGCATCGCCCAGTGCCGAAGCGGCGCCATCCAGTGCGAGACGGGCATCGACGACCAGAGCATCGAAAGCGTGCTCCTGCGGCTGACGTGGCAGATGACGCCAAAGCACAAGTTCTCGGTGTACTACGACGAGATCAACAAGGCCCGCGGCCACGGCATGAATTCCGGCGACGACTACTACACCGCGTCGCAGGTCTGGACGTCGCCGAAATACAACTCGGCAGCGGCAAAGTACACGGGCACGCTCAGCAACTCGCTGCTGGCCGAAGCCGGCTACTCGTTCAACTACGAGGAATACGTCATCGTCAACCAGCCTGGCGTGAACAAGACGCCGTTCTCGCCCGAGTGGTACGCCGGGGCCAGCCGCCGC
>JANNEJ010000297.1:0-5815 GCA_031378585.1 Acidobacteriota bacterium
GCCCGCGGCTATCGACTTCGCCCAGCCGCCCACCCGTCCCGTCGGCGCGAACGTGGAGGCATGCGCCAGGCCTTCGATGCCCGGCTCGAGTTCCACGAAGGCGCCGAACTCGGCCACGCGCGTGACCTTGCCGGTGCGCACCTGACCGACCTCGTAGCCGGTAGCCACCGCGGTCCAGGGATCGTTCAGGAGCTGCTTCAACCCGAGCGAGATCCGGTGGTTGCCGTCCTCGACCCTGAGCACCTTCACCGTGATCTCGTCGCCAGGCGCCACGACCTCGTTGGGGTTCGTTACGCGCGACCAGCCCATTTCCGACACGTGCAGCAAGCCCTGGATCCCGCCGCCCAGATCCACGAACGCGCCGAAGTCGAGCACCGAAGTGACCCGGCCCGCCAGCACCGCGCCGACGACGATCGCCTTCCGCACCTCCGCCGCGCTCGCCCGCTGTTCTTCCTCGAGCTGCTTGCGGCGCGAGACGACGATGTCCTTGCCGCCGTCCTTGTACTCGATGATCTTGAAGGTGTAGGTCTTGCCCTCGTGCACTGCGGGGTCGGTGGTGCGACTGATGTCGATCTGCGACAGCGGACAGAACGCGCGCTCGCGGGCGATGCGCACTTCGTAGCCGCCCTTCACCGCCTTCTCGACCTTGCCTTCGACGGCCAGCCCCGCCTGAAACGCGTCTTCGATCTCGCGCTGGGTGGCGGCGTTGCGCACGCCCCTGCGCGAGAGCACGATGCCGCCCGCGGTTGAGACCACCATCGCCTGGACGCGGTCGCCCACTGAGAACTCGACGTCGCCCTCGGCGTCTTTCAGTTCCTCGAGGTCGATCTGGGCCTCGCCCTTGCCGCCCACGTTCACGAAGGCCACCTTCGGACCAAGGGCCACGATCGTGCCTTCGATGGTCTGGCCGCGGTCGAACTGCCTGGCCTTGACCGACGCTTCAAACATCGTGGCGAAGTCTTCCTCGGGCTCACTCACTGCGCTCTCCTCATTGTGGGGACGCAGTGATTATACGGGGCGCGGCAGGCACTACTCGACGCGCTGCAGCTTCACCGAGGTCTTACCAGTGCCGCCAGGGTTGGCCGAGGTCACGTGGACCACGCTCGTCCCCTCGAACCGAAGCTCGGATGGCCCCGTCGTGCCCATCACGCTGGGATTCTTCGCCACGAGCGGCTTGGTCGTGAGCGTGTTCCCCTTCACCTCGTAGGTGCCGGTGTTGGCAGTGAACGCGTCGTAGGCGGCCAGGCGGTCCTTGTCGGGCGAGCTGACCCCTGCCGTTGCCGGGCGCGCGCTGTTCACCCGCTGAACGCTGTAGTGCTTGTCTGAGAACACATACAGACCAGGCTGCGGTGCGGTGTCCACCTTGCCATCGGCGGCGGTGACCGCCACGACCTTCCAGGCGCCCTTCAGTGAGCCGGTGGACTGTGCGCCAGCGTTCGCGGTGACCAATACGCACGAGAGGGCGACGAGCATCAGGAAGCGAGCACGCGTCATGGCGGCATACTCCATTGTGATGGTGGAACTGGTGGGCCTACGTGATTCCGGCAGAGTATGCGCTCGACTCCTTGATGGTTCAAGCCGAATGTTTCGGACGCGGACACCGCGCGCACGCTACGCCGTCAGACCGCGGATGTCGAACTCGGGCGCCGCAGCCAGAACGCGAGCGTCGTTAGAGTAGATCGCATCGAGCCCGTGCTCCTGTGCGCTGACGAGGTGGATCGTATCGGCGCTGCGAAGCGGCACCTTAGGCGAGAGTTCGCGAAAGCGCTGCACAGCAGATTCGACCAAATCTTCGGTCAACGGCAACCACGTCCACAGTCCCGACTCGCAGTCGGCCCCGAACTGTTGGAAGAGTGCGGCGCACTCCGCCTTCGTCGCCTTCCCCTCCCTCAGCTTACGGTGAAAGACCTGGGCGGTTTCGACGCGGCCGATCGTACTGCAACACACCTTACCCTCTCGCTCCGCGAGGGCGCGGACGCGGCCGCTCTCGGGTTCCGACAAATAGAACTTGGCGATGTATGCCGAATCGAAGTAGACCATCAGCGGCCATCGCGGTCGTCGGACACGATCTGTGTGCTGTCGGCTCCACCGCCCAATCGTCCCGAGCGGAGCAGCCGCTGGTACGCGGGGAGCATTTTCCGCGAGAGGAATGGATTTGGAGCCGGTCGAGAATCGACCGGTTCGATTCGGGCAATCGGTGCACCACGATCGGTGACAATCAGTCCCCCGAGCCGTCTCGCGTCCCGGATCAACGAACCAGTTTTCTCGTGCAGTTCGCGCAGGCTAACCTGTTTCATGTGTCTCATTGTGACACATTTTGCGGCGCTGCGCCAAGCTGCGTCCCCGAACCCCGCTGTCACTTGAGACGCTCGACGCCTCTCGCCGGGTCACCGCACGTCCAGGACGGCGTGCATGCCGTGCCCGACACCGGCAACCTGACGAATGCCAGAGACTCGTCTCAGGTCACCGGCGACGGAGCATCACCGCGAACCCGAGGAAGACGAGCCCCATCATCGTCATGCCTCCAGACAGCAAGAACGTCTGGAACGAGTAGTCCAGCCCGTACCGAATCACGTTCGGGTCACCTGGGCGGCGACGAATCCGGTGACGCGTGCCCGCGGCGAACTGCTGCAGCAGCGCGTCTCTGCGCCCGGTACTCGACGAGGCGAGGCCGGACGTCGCCTGGCTCTCGATGGGCGTGCCGTTCACCTCGTAGCGGAACGTGACCTGCACGTCGTACATCAACGTCGATGGACGGTTGCCGACACTGGAGCGCGAGCTGACCGTACGCACGGCGATCGATTCTGCGTCGACGGCCTCCCAGCTGCGCAGCATCTCGAGATCGCGCGACACCAGCCAGGCGCCGATGACGAGGATGACGCCACCGATGACACCGAAGATGGCAGCCACGGTACGCACGGAGAGTGCCGGGTCGGTGGCCGGGCCGGCTTGGCGGCGCGCGCGTATCCAGAGGCCGAGACCGGTGCCGGCAAAGAGCAGGCCCATGAAGGCGAGCGCTCCGGGGCCGATCAGATTTGCCGCCGTCGGCCCCAGGTCGTACCGCACATCGGCCTGGTCGGCCGGGTTCACCGCCACCTCCACGCGCGATCCCGTGGGATAGCGATCCACGTGGCTCTTCACCATGTCGTACGAGCCGGAACTCCAGAAGGGCGTGACCGTGACCTGCCGGGTGCGTCCCTCGCTCTCGAGCTGCAGCACCAGCTCAGGCTTGTACTGGCCCGGCTCAAGCGGGTTGATGACGCGGCTGGACACGACCACGGCGTCGGCACGGGGCCAGGTCAGCGGCCGCTGCACGCCGTAGTAGTACCAGGCGACGCTGCCGCCGAGCAACGCCACGCCGCTGGCGACAAAGAGCGCTTCGGTGATCTTCATACCGGACGGGCGACGCCGTGCTACACGTGATCGAATGGGCCGCGGAACGCCCCGGTGAATTCACCCTGAAGCAGGACGCTCGCCCGCGGCCGGGATTCCGCCGCGCGCGAGCGTCTCTCTGCCGCGATCAGGCGACGTCGAAGCGATCGAGGTTCATCACTTTGGTCCACGCCGCTACGAAGTCGCGCACAAACGCCTGCTGAGAGCCGCTAGACGCATAGACCTCCGCGAGGGCGCGGAGCTGGGAATTCGAGCCGAAGATCAGATCGACACGAGTGCCGGTCCACTTCGGGGCGCCCGTGGCGCGGTCGTGTCCCTCGAACACGTCTCCGGCGTCTGAGGCCGCCGTCCACGTCGTGCCCATGTCGAGCAGGTTCACGAAGAAGTCGGTCGTCAGCGTCTCGGGCCGCTTCGTGAAGACACCGTGCTGCGCCTGCCCGACGTTTGCATTGAGCACGCGCATGCCGCCAACGAGCACTGTCATCTCGGGCGCGGTCAGCGTGAGCAACTGCGCCCGATCGAGCAGCAGCTCTTCGGACGACACGGAGTACTGGGTCTTGAGATAGTTGCGGAACCCGTCCGCGGTCGGCTCGAGCACGCCAAACGACTCCACGTCGGTCTGCGCCTGCGAGGCATCGGTTCGGCCAGGCGTAAAGGGCACGGCCACGGCATGCCCGGCGTTCTTTGCTGCTTGCTCGACGGCAGCGCAACCGCCAAGGACGATCAGGTCGGCAAGCGAGACCTGCTTGCCGCCGGTCTGCGCGCCGTTGAACGCTTTCTGGATACCCTCGAGGGTGTCGAGTGCCTTCGCAAGTTGGGCCGGCTGGTTGACCGCCCAATCCTTCTGCGGCGCAAGCCGGAGGCGCGCGCCGTTGGCCCCGCCGCGCTTGTCGGATCCACGGAAGGTCGCCGCCGACGCCCACGCGGTCGAAACAAGGTGCGCGACCGACAGCCCCGACGCGAGGATCTTCGCCTTCAGGGCCGCGACGTCCTGCGCGTCAATCAGGGTGTGCGCGACCGCGGGCACCGGGTCTTGCCACAGCAGTTCCTCCGCTGGGACGAGCGCGCCGAGATAGCGCGAACGAGGACCCATGTCGCGGTGAGTGAGCTTGAACCACGCCCGGGCGAACGCGTCCGCGAACTGATCCGGATGCTCGTGGAAGCGCTTCGAGATGGGCGCGTAGATCGGGTCCAGCTTCAGTGCAAGGTCGGCCGTGGTCATGATCGGCGCGTGCCGTCTGGACGGATCGTGCGCATCGGGCACGGCGGTGGCGGAAACGCCGCCCTTCGGAATCCACTGTTGCGCACCGGCGGGGCTCTTGGTCAGTTCCCACTCGTGACCGAGCAGCGTGTCGAAGTAGCCGTTGTCCCACTGCACCGGGTTCGGCTTCCACGCGCCTTCGATCCCGCTGGTCGTCGTATGCACGCCTTTGCCGCTGCCGAAGCTGTTCTTCCAGCCCAGGCCTTGCTCTTCGATGCTGGCGCCCTCGGGCTCCCGGCCGACCTGCGCCGGATCGCCGGCCCCGTGCGCCTTGCCGAACGTGTGCCCGCCGGCCACGAGCGCCACGGTCTCTTCGTCGTTCATGGCCATGCGCGCAAACGTCTCGCGGATGTCGCGAGCCGAGCCGAGCGGATCCGCCTTGCCGTTGGGCCCTTCCGGATTCACATAGATGAGCCCCATCTGCACGGCGCCGAGCGGATGCTCGAGGTGCCGATCACCGGTGTAGCGCTCGTCGCCGAGCCACGTGTTTTCGTTGCCCCAGTAAATGTCCTCTTCAGGCTCGAAGACATCCTCGCGGCCACCGCCGAAGCCGAACGTCGTGAACCCCATCGAGTCCAGGGCACAGTTGCCGGCAAAGACCATGAGGTCGGCCCACGAGAGGCGCTTGCCGTACTTCTGCTTGAGCGGCCAGAGCAGCCGGCGGGCCTTGTCGAGATTGCCGTTGTCGGGCCAGCTGTTGAGCGGCGCGAAGCGCAGCGTGCCGGCACCGGCGCCGCCGCGGCCGTCGCCGGTGCGATAGGTGCCGGCGCTGTGCCAGGCCATGCGGATGAAGAGCGGCCCGTAGTGACCGTAGTCGGCCGGCCACCAGTCCTGCGACGTCGTCATCAGCGCGAAGAGATCCTTCTTCAGGGCCTCGAGGTCGAGCGTCTTGAACTCGGCGGCGTAGTCGTAGGCCGCAGCCATGGGACTGGACAGAGACGAATGCTGGTGGAGGATCTTGAGGTTCAGCTGGTTCGACCACCAGTCGCGATTCGACCTGACTCCGGTTGCCGTGTGTGTGCGAGCCCCGTGCACTACCGGGCACTTGCCGGCGTCCTCGACATTCTTCCCGTCCATGATTCTCTCCAGATGACGACCCCGACTGCTGCTCGTTCCGCTGAGCAGGGTCGGACAGGCGACTCCACTAGTTTAAGACGAGTT
>JANNEJ010000385.1:0-1898 GCA_031378585.1 Acidobacteriota bacterium
GACTCGTCAGCTCTCCACCTGGGTAGACGACGACGGCATGGTCGTGAGCCGTGGACGGCTCACGCCCGAGGTCGGCGCCGTGGTGCAGCGTGCGCTCGAGGCCGCGGCCGATCGCCTGTTCCGCGAGACGAGCGGGGCATCAACCGGCGATGCGATGGCCGAGGAGCTGACGCCCGCTCAGCGCAGGGCCGACGCCCTGGCGCTGCTCGCCGAGTCCGCCCTCGCGGCCAACTTCGATGGCGGCACTGCGGGCGACCGCTATCAGGTGGTGTTGCACGTGAATGCCGACGACGCGGCTGACACCCGGACCGAATCGGCGACCCCAGGCGCAAGCCCCGCCGTATTGGACGGGGCCATCGAGGTGGACCACGGCGCGTTGTACGTTTCGACGGAAACGTCTCAGCGCCTCGCGTGCGACGCCTCGCTGGTGCACATGCGTCACGAGGCCGACGAAGCCGTGATCGACGTGGGCCGCAAGACGCGCACGATTCCACCATCGATCCGCCGCGCCCTGGCTGCCCGCGACACTGGATGTCGCTTTCCAGGCTGCACTTCCCGCCGGTGCGATGCCCACCACCTGAAACACTGGGCCGACGGCGGTGTCACGCGCCTCGACAACCTCGTGCGGCTGTGCCGGCGCCATCATCGCGCCGTGCACGAAGGCGGATTCGCAGTCATTCGTGGCTTCGACGGCGTGCTGACCTTCCTCCGGCCAGACGGCGCACGACTTCTAGCCGCCCCTGCCGCCCCGTTCGACCTGCCCGGGTTGCATCACGCGACGCCGCTCGTCGCCGGGAAACTGCCCACCTGGGACGGCACCCGCTTCGACCTGCCGTGGGCGATCGATGTCATCCGCTTCAACACGGCCGTTCTGGCACACGGAAGCCAGGACAGCCGCGCCGCCGAGGGCGCCGCGGGCGCGGCCCGGTGTGGGTGACCGCGAGCAGTTCGCGGTACGTTTCCTATAAAACAGCGTTCATCGCGTTTCAGGCCTACGGGGCGCAGCAACGCTGCATGGAGGGTTCGACGGAAACGTTAATCGGCTGGCGGCGTGACCCGCGGTAGCAGTGCTGTTCTGAAAATGAAAACAAGGAAGAAGAAGGCTGTGGGAGCTCGTGGGCGCGTTGCCCGTCTGAAAGCCCCGAGGGCAAGGCGTCCACAGCTCCGGCAGCTTCCACAGCACAAACCCGGCCAGCGGGACCGTCGGGCCCGCCGTCCCTTCGAGGGTAAGCGACCTCACGGCCGTCTCGGGCCACGTCGAGGGTCCACGCGGCCCCGAGCCCCGCCTCGTGTTACTTGCCGCCGGCGCCGCCGTCAGTCGCGCGACCGTCCACGCCGCCCTCGAGCACGCCGTCCTTGCCGACCACGATCACTTCGGCCACGCCCTGCCCGCCGCCTTCGGTCACGGTGTGGCCCATGGACTTCAGCTTGGCAATCGTGTCGGCCGAGAAGCCGTAGCGTTCCATGCTGAGCCGGTCGGGCAGCCACTGGTGGTGCATGCGGCCGGCGTCAACCGCCTCCTGCGCGTTCATGCCGAAGTCGACCACGTTCAGAATGGTCATGAGCACGGTGTTGATGATCGTGCGTCCGCCGGGCGAACCCGTGACCATCACGAGCTTGCCGTCTTTGGCCAGAATGGTCGGCGACATGCTCGACAAGGGCCGCTTGCCCGGCATGGCCAGGTTCGGCTTGGTGCCGATGTTGCCGCGGTCGTCGGTCATCTCGGGCGCCGAGTTGAAGTCGCCCAGCTCGTTGTTGAGCAGGAAGCCGCCGCCCGGTACGACGATGCGCGAGCCGTAGCCGTACTCGAGCGTGTAGGTCATCGACACGGCGTTGCGCTTGGCATCGACCACCGACAGGTGCGTCGTCTCTTGCGACTCGGTCGGCCAGGTGAAGGT
>JANNEJ010000393.1:0-5546 GCA_031378585.1 Acidobacteriota bacterium
ACATCCGCGCCGCGCTCGATGAACTGCGCGCCGCAGGCGTGCGGCTCATCGACGAGGTGCCACGGCCGGGCGCGGAAGGCGCCCTGGTGGCGTTCATCCACCCGTCGGAGGCAGGCGGCGTCCTGGTGGAATTGAAGCAGCCGGCCGTGGGCGCGCGCGCGGGCCGGCCACAGGCCGTTGCGCTGCACAAGACGGTGGGACGGATCGCGCTCGGCGATATGGAGCTCGTCACGCTGTGTGACGGGTTCTTCGCGCTCGACGGCGGGGCCATGTTCGGCACGGTGCCGCGCACGTTGTGGGAGTCGCGTCTCCCGCCAGACGACCGGCACCGCATTCCGCTCAGCATGCGGCCGCTCGTCGTCCGCACCGATGGGGCCACGGTGCTCATTGACGCCGGCTGTGGCGACAAGATGGACGCCAAGAGCGCGGCCATTTATGGCCTCGACCGCTCGTACCATCTCGCGCATTCACTGGCCGAGGCTGGACTTGGCGTCGACGACATCGACATCGTCGTGGCCAGCCACCTGCATTTCGACCACGTCGGCGGCTTCACCGCGCGGCTGGCTGATGGGCGGGTGGTGCCGCGGTTCCCACGCGCCCGCTACGTGGCCCATCGCGGTGAATGGCACGATGCCACGCACCCGCACGAACGCAACCGGGCGAGCTACCTGGCCGAGAACTTCATGCCATTGATGGATGCGGGCGTGCTGACGCTCGTGGACGACGACGCCGAGATCGTGCCCGGCGTGCGCTACCGCCGTTCGGGCGGACATACCGCGCATCACCAGGTGGTCACCATCACCTCGCAGCGCCAGACCGCGGTCTTCACCGCTGACATGTATCCGACGGCCGTGCACATTCCCGATCCGTGGGTGATGGGCTACGACCTGTATCCGGTCGACACGCTCGCCTTCAAGCGCGTCTTTGCGCGCGAGGCGATCGAGCAGGCGTACCTGCTGTTCTTCGAGCATGATGCGTCGATGGCGGCCGGCCTCCTGCGCGAGAGCGGCGGCAAGCGCAGTGTCGAGCGCGTGCTTTAGGACCGACAGGAGACGAGATGAGCGTGGAGATCGGCATCATCGGCGGCAGCGGCCTGTACGACATGGCCGAGTTGACCGACCGCGAGGAACGTGTCGTCGAGACACCGTTTGGTGACCCGTCGGGCGCCTATGTGGTCGGCTCCTTGCGCGGGAAGCGCGTCGCGTTCCTGGCCCGCCACGGTGCCGGGCACCGGCTGATGCCCTCGGAGATCAACTTCCGCGCCAATATCTTCGGGTTCAAGCTGCTCGGGGTCTCCCACATCCTGTCGGCCAGCGCCGTGGGCAGCCTGAAAGAGGAGTATCGGCCACTCGACCTGGTGTTTCCTGACCAGTTCCTCGACCGCACAGTGGGACGAGTCAGCACATTTTTTGGACGGGGCATCGTGGCGCATGTCGCGTTTGCCCATCCGGTCTGTGAACGGCTTCGCGGTCTTGCCGCCGGGTGCGCGGAGGCAGCCGGCGCGCGGGTGCACCGCGGCGGCACCTACGTCTGCATGGAGGGGCCGCAGTTTTCCACGCTGGCCGAGTCACGGCTCTACCGGTCGTGGCACATGGACGTCATCGGCATGACCAACCTGCAGGAGGCCAAGCTCGCGCGCGAGGCCGAGATCTGCTACGCGACCATGGCGCTCGTGACCGACTACGACTGCTGGCATCCCGACCATGACGCGGTCAGTGTCGAGATGATCGTCGCCGTCCTGACCGAGAACGCCCTGACTGCTCAGCGCGTGATTGCCGACTCGGTCGAGCGCCTGGGCGCCGAACGGCCGTGCCTGTGCAAAGACGCCCTCGGGAGCGCGCTCATCACCAGGCCCGACGCCGTGCCGGCCGCCCTGAGGCGCGAACTTGCGCCCATTATCGGACGCTATCTGCCGGTATCCAATTGACGACCCTTCTGTGGGCTCGGCGCCGCCAGGCACTCACGCCCGAGCCCCGAGCCCCGAGACCCGAGACCCGCCAATGACACTCATCGTGACCGGTTCGATCGCTTTTGACTACCTGATGTCCTTCCCCGGCAAGTTCACCGAGCACCTGCTGCCCGAGCACATGCAGCGCGTCAGCCTGAGCTTCCTCGTCGACACGATGGACAAGCGCCGCGGCGGCTGCGCGCCCAATATCGCGTATACCTTGGCGCTGCTGGGAGAGGCGCCGGTGCTCATGGCCACCGCCGGCCAGGACTTCGGCGACTATGGCGCGTGGCTGGCCGCGGCCGGGGTGGACACGACGCGCGTGAAGGTCGTGGCCGACAAGTTCACGGCGTCGTTCTTCTGCAGCACCGACGAGGCCAACAATCAGATCGCGTCGTTCTACACAGGCGCGATGGCGAATGCCGGCGAGTTGTCGTTCCGCACGGTAGAGGGGCTGGCCGGCGACGGACTCGTGATCATCTCGCCCAACGATCCCGGCGCCATGGTGCAGTACGCCGAAGAGCTCAGCACGATGGGCGTCAAGTACATCTGGGATCCGGGTCAGCAGTGTGCCCGCATGGACGGCGCCCAACTCAAGGACGGCATCACCGGCGCCCACATGGTGATCTGCACCGACTACGAATTCGAACTCATCCGGCAGAAGACCGGCATGAGCGAAGCTGATGTGCTGGCCGTGGCCAGTGCCCTGATCATCACGCGCGGTGAACACGGCAGCTCGGTGTACATCGGCCGCACCCGGGTTGATGTGCCCGCGCTGCCCCCGGACCGCGTCGTGGACCCGACCGGTGTAGGCGATGCGTTCCGGGGCGGTCTCATGAAAGGGATGGCCCAGGGCCGTTCCCTGCCGGTGTGCGCCCAGATGGGGAGCGTCGCGGCGACGTGGGCGCTCGAGCACCTGGGCGGCATGAGCCACGCCTACACCTGGCCGGAGTTCGTGGCCCGCTACACGCGCCAGTTCGGCGCGCTCGGGTAACGCGAGCGCGCCGCCGCGCCGAAGCTCGCCGAAGGCGGGCGAAGGCGGGTTATGACACGCCGGCCGCGAAGCGGGCCCGGGCCGCGGCGACGATGCGCACGTACTTGGCCTGTTGCAGCTGGTACTCGGTTAGCAGCAGGGCCACCTGAGCGTCGCTCAGTTCCGCCGACGTGATGACGCCGTTCTCGTAGGACACCTGCGCGATGGCCACGCTCTCGCGGGCGAGGTTGAGGGCCTGCTGCTGGGTGGCCACGAACTCGGTGGCGGCGTCCAGGTCGGTCCAGGCGGTCTCGAGTTCCAGACGGCCCGCGTCGAGAGCGGCGCGAAGGCCATGCTCCGCCTGGCGCACCTGTGCTTGGGCGACGCTGCGCCGGGCGGCCGCGCCCGGAGCGGCCAGCAGCGGCATGCGCACGGCGACGCCGAACGTGTAGTTCTGGTTCGTCTGTCGCAGGAGTCGCGTCGCCTCGTCGTTCTGATAGGCGACATTGCCGATGAGGGACACGGTCGGCTTCCATTCGGCGCTCGCGATCGACGCCGACAGCGACGCGACCTGGCGCTGAGACTCAAAGGCCCGAAGATCGGGCCGTGCGGGCAGCGCCGCCGCCAACGTGTCGCGGGCGCCGAGCGCCGGCACATCGTCCAGCGTGCCCTGTAGCTGCAGCACCTGCGACTGCGGAAGCGACAGCAGCGTGCGCAGGGCCTGATGCGACTGGTCGACCGCTGCCTTGTATTGGATCCGGCGGGCCCGCGCGTTGGCCAGGTCGACTTCGGCTCGCAGGACGTCCAGACGCGCGACCGTTCCCGCGTCGAAACGCGCCTGCGCCAGTTCGAGTTGCCTGGCGGCGAGCGCAATGCCCTCCTCGGCGACGCGCACGCTCTGCTCGTTGGTCAGACCGCCAAAGAACGTCTGCAGCACGCGCAGCTGCAAGTCCTGCCGCGCCCGCTCGAGCGTCAACGACGAGCCCTCCAGGGCCGCCCGCTGCAGGTCCCTCGCATTCTTCAGCCGCCCGCCCGTGTACACCGGCTGCGCCAGGTCGAGCTGGACGACGCTCTTGCGGACGAACGCTGCCTCGAATCGCTGTTCCTCGGGCCCGAACACCCCCGGCGGAATCACGATCTCTGGAAAGCGCTGTAGCGGCTGGTACTGATAGCTGACGGCAGCACTCGGCAGAAATGCGGTCTGGGCCTCGGTCACGCGAGCCTCGCCGATGCGCACATTCTGCTCGACCACCCGCAGCGTCTCGTTGGCCGTGAGCGCCCGTTCGACGGCCTGGTCGAAGGTCAGAGACATCGGGGCGCCGACCGGCGCCGTCTGACCGTAGGCCGTTGCGGTCCACACCCAGCCGGCCAGGGCCATCAGCGCGAGCACGCCGGCGACGCGTGTTGCCTGGGCCATGCGGCCTCGTGAGGCGGTCCGCCAGTCGGTCAGTCGGGCCATGACGCGTGCCAGGAGCAGGTACGAGACCGGCACGACCAGCAGGGTCAGGGCCGTCGACGTGATGAGACCGCCGATTGTGGCAATCGAGATCGGGGCGCGGAACTCCGAGCCGTCGCCGGTGGCCATCGCCGACGGCATCATCCCGAGAATCATCGCGAAGGTCGTCATCAGAATGGGCCGCAAGCGCACGGGGCCGGCCTTCAGGATGGCGTCGCGGACCGAGAGGCCGTCCTCGCGGTGGTAGTGATTGGTCAGGTCGACGAGCAAGATGGCGTTCTTCGTCACCAGCCCCATCAGCATCACCATGCCGATCATGGCCGGCATCCCGAGGTTGTTGCCGGTCACGAGCATGCCGAGCAGCGCGCCCACGACGGCCAGCGGCAGCGAGAGCATGATGAGCAGCGGTTCGGCGAACGACTCGAACTGCGACGCCAGCACGATGTAGATGAACGCAATCGCCAGCAGCAAGGCCAGGCCCATGGCGGCGGCCGACTCCTGCATCATCTCGACGTCGCCGGCGTAGCCCCATTCGAAGTTGGGGGGCATCGCCACCGACCGCATCATGACGTCGAGGTCGGCAGTGACATCACCCAGGGCTCGACCGTCGAGTTCGATGCCGATCTTGGCCTGGCGGCGCCGCTGTTCGCGTTCGATGTTGGTCGGGCCCACGCCCGGCTCCATGGTGACGATGTCGCCGGTGCGCACCGCAATTCCGCGTGGCGAGTAGAGCGGCGTGCGCGCAATCACGGCAAAGTCGTTCCGGTACTCCGGCGCGAGCCGCACACGGATGTCGTACTCGTCCTCGCCGTCTCGCAGTTTCGTCGGCACGACGCCCTCGACCATGCCGCGCAGCTGCGATGCCACCGTCGCGACGTCGAAGCCGAGGTCGGCAGCCATCGAGCGGTTCACCTGAGCCACCATCTCGGGCTGCCCGCCCTCGAGCGTGCTGTCGACGTCGACCGTGCCTGGCACCTGGCGCACCTTTGACACGATCTCGTCGCTCAGGCGCTGGAGCACGACCATGTCGTCGCCGCGCACGAAGATGTTCACCGGCGCCTCGGATGGCGCGCCCTGCATGAACTCAGGGTCGGTCACGGTCGCTTTGATCATCCGGACGCTGGCCAGACGGGCGCGCGCGTCGGCCTTGATGGCGAGCAGGCCCCGCT